>JBDTAZ010000203.1:0-23682 GCA_039924325.1 Gemmatimonadaceae bacterium | reverse complement strand
AACGATTCGCATCGAGCGTAACTCGACGCCACCAACGGCAATCACACAGGCGGTGTATCCGGTATCGCAGGAGCTGAAGGCTCCCCTGTTTTTGGCCCTGCTCAATCACGGGGACATGAATCAGGCGCTGGTGTTCACGCGTACCAAGCACCGTGCCAATCGACTAGCGGATTTCCTTGTCCGAAACGGCGTCAAGGCTGATCGGATCCATGGCAACCGATCGCAAACGCAGCGCACCGCGGCACTCGCTGGTTTCAAGTCCGGCGCTTTCAAGGTTCTCGTTGCGACCGATATCGCTGCTCGCGGTATAGACGTTGAAGAACTCGGCCATGTTGTGAATTTCGATGTCCCGCTCGTTCCGGAAGATTACATCCACCGAGTTGGGCGGACGGGGCGCGCCGATGCGACAGGGGACGCTTTCACCTTCGTTGCGCCAGATGAAGAGGGCGAGCTCCGCAATATCGAGAAGGCCGTTGGAAAAAGACTGCAGCGCGTCACCGTGCCGTATTTCGATTACAACGCGCGCCCGGAGCAGAAGCTTGAGGTGCCGCGTGGAGAGCGAATCGCTGCGATCCGCGCGAAAAAGGCAGAAGATCGTGCGCGCTCAGCGGCCAAGGCGGAGCGTCGAGGCGGTCAGGGAGCTACCGCTGGTTCGGCCCGGCCAGGTAGGCCGGCGAGACCAGCCAGACCGAGTCGGCCGGGAGTTCCAGGTACCAATAAGCCGAAGGCAGGGGGCCCACCGCGACGGCCCAGTGGGAACACGGGCGGGAACAGGGGCAGCTCGCGATAATTTCTGCGGGACACGCAGTATGGACTCAACCGAATCTTCTGGAGAGCTGCCTGGATGAAAATTGAGCAAACAACGACAGCGGCGATAATCCTCGGCCTCGGTATCGCAATCGGTGGAATCATGATTGGCCGCGGATTCGAACTCGGTCGGTCGGCTGACAGGTACGTAACTGTGAAAGGAGTCACCGAGCGAGATGTTACCGCGGATCTCGCGATCTGGCCTCTGCGAGTCGTGGCGGCCGACAACGACCTGACCACAGCGCACGCGAAGTTGCAGATGAGTGTGCAGAAGATCATGCAGTTTCTCGCAGCGCAACATGTCGATACGTCGCTCGCTACGCTCACCAACTTTGAAGTTTCGGATGCGTTCACGAACCAGTATGGTGGAGCGGATCGCGCTCCAAATCGTTACGTAATCCACCAGACTGTCGTAATTCGCTCCAACAATCCGGCGCAGGTACAGGCCGCCAGCCAGCACGTCGCGGAGCTCGTGAATTCCGGGGTGGTTCTGTCGTCCGGCGGAGACTATGGCAACGGCGGCCCGAACTTCGTGTTCACCGGTCTGAACAAGCTCAAGCCGACGATGATCGGCGAGGCGACGGCGCGTGCGAGAGAAGCCGCCGAACAGTTTGCGCGCGATTCCAAGAGCTCCCTCGGTGGGATCATGACCGCCAGCCAGGGCGTTTTTGAAATCCTGCCGCGCGACCAGGCACAGGGTATCACGCAGGAAAGTCAGGTGGAGAAGACAGTACGAGTGGTCTCCACAGTGAACTATTACCTCAAGGACTAGCCAGCGATGTCCCGGGCATTCGTCAATGAGGATGCTGGCAGTTCTGTCCCGCGACGAGATTACGCGCTACCTCCGCGAGACGACCCAGGCTTCGACGCGGCGGCGGCGGCGGCCCTGCTGGAAGCAGCGCGAGCCGGCGAAACAGCGAGCGCCGAAGTAGCTACTGGATATTATTGGGGCGAGCGTAAATTGCATGAACACGTTCGCCAATTGCGTGATGCTGCGATCGCCGCGAATGATGACCGCCTGGCCCAGCTCGCCGATCGCTTTCTGCGGTAGCAACTCTCACCGGATATCCTGTCATGTCTTCAAGTGCTGCATTGCGCGTTGAAACTGCCGAGTACGCACCGTACTACGGCACGTACATCGGACCAATTGCGGATCAGGACATCACCGCGCTGCTCGTCTCTCAAGCACAGGCGCTGGATGCGCTTCGCTCGTTTGATGAGTCGAGGGCTCTTCAACGATATGCGCCGGACAAGTGGAGCGTGAAGGAAGTTGTCGGCCACATTACGGACGCTGAGCGAGTCTTCGCATACCGTATGCTTCGCATCGCGCGTGGGGACGCCACCCCACTCGCCGGCTTCGACCAGCAGCCGTACGTGGAAGCCGCGCACTTTGACAGTATGCCGATTTCGATGCTCGTAGATTCCTTCCGTGCAACGCGCGCTTCGACTCTCGCCCTGATGGCGGAGGTGAGTGATGATGCGTGGCCGCGTATCGGAGTCGCGAGTGGATTTCCAGTGAGCGCCAGAGCGCTTGCGTACATCATTGCTGGACATGCGACGCATCACGTAAAGATCCTCCGCGAGAAATACAAACTGAGCATCTAGCGCAAGATTCTGCGTCGAAAGTCCTTTCGCATCTGTAGCTGACACGGCCAAGCTAACTCGATGACTCTTCCCGCAGTCCTGGATTTTGTGGGCGTGGCAGTCTTTGCCGTAAGCGGCGCGCTCGCCGCCGGACGAAAGCAGTTGGACCTGCTGGGCGTGATAGTGCTAGCCCTTGTAACCGCGATCGGTGGCGGAACGATTCGCGATGTGTTGCTCGCGCGGCAGCCGATCTTCTGGCTCGCCAATGGCTGGTATGTCCTGGTAATTGCCGCGTCAGCGCTTCTGACTGTCGCCTATACTCGCTGGCGTCGTCCGCCGCACTCGGCGCTCCTCGTGGCGGATGCGCTGGGGCTAGCGCTGTTCAGCATCACCGGCGCACAAATCGCGGAACGCTCCGGACTCCCCGCAGTGAGCGGGATTGTGCTCGGCACCATTACCGGCTCTGCTGGAGGACTGGTTCGCGATGTATTGAGCGCCGAAATTCCGCTGGTATTGCGACGCGGGAGCCTTTATGCCACAGCGTCTATCGCGGGCACGGCAACGTACTTCGCGTTGGAGCGGATTGGCGCGTTGAGGCCCATTCCATCGGTGATCGGAATGCTTGTGATTGTCGCGCTACGTCTAGCGGCGATCCTCTGGGGGCTGCAGCTTCCAGTATTCAAACTCGATTCGCCGGCGGGTAAGAGATAGCTGGCCGCTGACGAACTTACCCGGGGGAGCCGATGTCCATATCTGCAACCGTACTGCCAGAGTTCGACCGGGAGATGGCTACCACCCGCACCATGCTGGAACGCGTCCCTGAAGCGCACGCAGAGTGGACGCCACACGCGAAATCATGGAATATGGGTCAGTTGGCATGTCACATCGGAAATCTGCCGCGCCTTGGACTCATTACGATGGAAACGGATGAACTCGACGTTAGCCCGCCCAGTGGGAGCAACGGCGCGAGCACACCAACGTTCGAGTCGACGGTGACCCTCATCCGCACGTTTGACGAGAACGTGCAGCGGGCACGGGCAGCGATCGAGGCCGCATCGGATTCCGACATGCTGGAGCCCTGGACTTTGCGGCGCGCTGGAAAGACCGTCTGGACGCTTCCACGCGCCGCGGTTCTGAGGTCCTTCATTTTGAGTCATATGATCCACCATCGCGGGCAGCTGAGCGTGTATTTGCGACTTAATGACGTACCGTTACCACCCGTTTACGGGCCGTCTGCCGATACTAAGGTTTGAACCTGCGCGCCGCGTGACGCGGAGCGGGGACCCGCCGTCTATTGCTGGGCCGACGCCGGCCCATTGGGAAGGACGGACCTTTGTATGGAGCGAGCTATGCGCGCAAACCAGATCGACAATCGTGGGCGGTGGATCATCATCGGTGGCACCATGGGTGCGACGCTTGGGGCTGGAGGCCATCACCTGCCGATTGGTCTCGCCCTCGGAGTGGCATTCGGAATGATGATCGGGCATTACATGAACAAGCTCACGATGCACCGACGCTAACGCACAAGAAATTCCACGCACGCACGAAGAAGTCCCGCAGCAGTCCCGCGGCAATCCCGCGGCAACCCTGCGGCAATCCCGCTCGAGGACGCGCATCCGGCCATACCGGATGCGCGTCTGCTATTCCGGCTCGCGATTCACGTAACTCGAGCACCAAGGGTGGACAGCAACAGCGCAGCCGACGAAGTTAAGGAACATGCTGGGAGACCTGTTTGACCGCTGGCGCGTCTCCGCGATGCGCACATTGCAGGGCTGGGCTACGGAGAATCGTACGCTCCGCGGAATTCCGGTCACGCTCATCAACACGCGCCCGGACATCGACTCCGAGACAGTGTTTCGGCGACTTGATACTGCCCTTGGCCTGATCCAGCAGTACCAACCCCACACATTCGCGCAGATTTCGCAGGATTTTTCCAGCATTCGCGTGGTTCGATATCCATGTAGAGCCGCTTTCTACCCCGACTCCCGGATGTGTCTGGTCGAGCTCACATTCTCTGTGAATCCAGACTTCACCGAGGCGCAAATCGCGTCGTCGATCGTACACGAAGGAATGCACGCGCGCGTATACGCCTTGGGCCAGTCGGATCCCACCGAGCGGCCGGACGAAGAAAGAATGTGCCGACAGGCAGAGCTCGAGTTCGGTCGAGCGGTCCCGGGTGGTGATGCGATTGTACGTCGCGCACTCGAGTCACTCGCGCTGGACGACACTGACGTGGCCCCGATCATCGACTGGAACCAGGCTCAACAGGCAATCGCCGAAGCCGATTCGCGAGCAGGAGGGCGCGGGGACAATCCTGGCGCGCCACCAACGAGCGCGTGATTCCTCCGTGGCATTCGCTACTGCTTTTCATGGCGGCAGGCCTGGCGCTCAACGTCACGCCCGGGCCGGACATGCTGTATGTTGCCGCGCGAAGTGCTAGCGAAGGACGCGCCGCTGGAATTGTCTCGGCCCTGGGAATCGCAACGGGAACACTATTTCACATCTCCGCCGTTGCGCTCGGGCTTTCTGCGCTACTCGCAACCATTCCGGTCGCGTATACCGCGATACGAATTGGCGGAGCCATGTATCTCATTTACCTCGGTATCCGGGCCATCGCGTCGCACGTCGCTGATCGGCCGAGTCCGATCCGTCGTGCGTCATTGCCGACCATTTTCCGGCAGGGAGTAATAACCAACGTCCTGAACCCCAAAGTAGCGTTGTTCTTTCTTGCTTTCCTTCCACAATTCGTGGACCCTGCACGGGGAGAACCGGCTCTCCAGATAGTCGTCCTCGGATTGATCTTCGATACGTCGGGAACGATCGTGAACTTTGCGGTTGCAGTGGGCGCGAGCGGAGCGACAGGCCGGGCGCGCGTAAACAAGCGAGTAAGCGGAATCCTCCACAAACTTACGGGAGTGATTTTCATCGGCCTCGGATTGCGCATTGCCGTCGCGAGTTACCGTTAGGAGAGATGGACCAAACGGCGGCCTAACGGCGTACGTATGAACAATGACGCAAAGCCATTAAACTTGCATTCAGCACTTCGGGATCCTGCGCACCCTTCCACCAGCGTCTACTCATGAGCCATACGTCTCGGCGCCCCAATCTCAGCGCGGGACTTCTAATGTTTCGCCGTGGCGGCGAATCGGGTGAGCTGGAATTCTTCCTGGCTCATCCGGGCGGCCCGTTCTGGTCGAAACGCGAGGACGGAGCGTGGACCATCCCCAAGGGCGGGGTCGAAGTCGGAGAGGAGATTCTCACAACCGCACTTCGCGAGTTCAAGGAAGAAACGGGCATCTCACCGAGCGGGCCGTATGTCAGCTTGGGAAGCATTCGCCAGCGCGCGGGCAAGATTGTGCACGCGTGGGCCTGGGAAGGTGATGCCGATCCGGCCAGCATCGTCAGCAATACCATGACCACCGAGTGGCCAAGAGGCTCCGGACGGTCTATCACCTTCCCCGAAGTTGACCGCTGCGCATGGTTTACCGTTGCGAGCGCGCGCGGAAAAATCAACGCCGCTCAAGGCGAGTTGCTAACTCGTCTGGAAGCTGTTCTTGGCAGCGGCTCGGACGACTCGACTCGCTAGACGCCGATCGACGTTTTTGCGCGTAGTGCCGCAAACGCCAGCACACTCCACGCCGCAATAAACGCCAGTCCGCCCAGCGGTGTCACTGCACCGAGCCACGTGATGCCCGTCACCGCAAGCAAATAGAGGCTCCCACAGAACAGTACGATTCCGGCCAGCATGAGGAAGCCGGAAAGCTGGATCGCGGCATCGTTGTGTATCTGGGCAGCTAGCAGCCCGATGATCAGCATTCCTATCGCATGATAGAAGTGATAGTGCGATCCGATTTGATACACGTTCAGCATCTCGGGCGACAGCCTCGCCTTGAGCATGTGTGCGCCGAACGCGCCGAGTATCACGGCAAGCGCTGCATTTACGCTGCCTAGAATTACGAAGAGTCTGGCGACGGGCTGCATGGTTACTGTCCCAGAATCATGGCGAACATCAGCGGAGCCACGATCGATGCGTCGCTCTCAACAATGTACTTCGGCGTATCGATGCCCAGCTTGCCCCACGTGATCTTTTCATTTGGAACAGCGCCAGAGTAGGAGCCATAACTGGTAGTCGAATCGCTGATCTGACAGAAGTATCCCCAGAGCGGTACCTCTGGTCGCTGCAGGTCCTGATGCAACATCGGGACGACGCAGATCGGGAAGTCGCCGGCGATCCCGCCGCCGATCTGGAAGAATCCGAGCGATTTATCCTTCGTGAAATTCGTGTAGAACTCCGCGAGTTCGATCATGTACTCGATACCGGTACGGACCGTGTGAACGTTCTTTACGTCACCCGTGATAACATGTCCCGAATACATGTTTCCGAGCGTCGAATCTTCCCAGCCTGGCACAAACATCGGAATGTTCTTCTCCATGGCCGCGAGCATCCATGAGTTCTTTGGGTCAATCTGGTATTCGCCCTTCAGCTTTCCGCTTCGGAGGATCTTGTACATGAACTCGTGCGGGAAGAATCGTTGTTTCTTTTGATCCGCAGCGACCCACTCCTCGAGGACCACGCTTTCGATGCGACGCATCGCTTCCATTTCGGGGATGCAAGTGTCGGTGACGCGGTTCATGTGCCGACTCAACAGCGCGTGCTCGTCGGCGGGTGTGAGGTCGCGGTAGTGTGGGACACGTTCGTAGAAATCATGCGCGACGAGATTGAAGATGTCCTCTTCAAGGTTTGCACCGGTACAGCTGATGGCATGGACCTTGTCCTGTCGGATCATCTCCGCGAATGAGCGACCAAGTTCCGCGGTACTCATCGCGCCCGCCATTGTAACGAGCATCTTGCCGCCGCCATCGAGATGCGCGCGATATGCGTCGGCAGCGTCGACAAGTGCCGCCGCGTTGAAATGTCTGAAATGCTCGCGCACGAACGCGGTGATCGGTCCACCGGAGGATTTATCTTTCATCGAAGTCACGTGTGTTGAAATTCTGATTTAACGGTGTTCTGGAACTACCACGAGCACAAGGGCAAAACCAATCACGCCTTGCGACCACGCGCGGCGATGCCACGCTTCTCTACTATACGCAGTTCCGCAGGATACGACTGCGCGATTGTCGCAACGACTTCGCGCGGATCGTCAGTCATGATGATCAGATCAAGATCGCCGGGAGATATCTTGCGCTCAACAAGTACCCGTGACTGCAGCCAGCGCACCAGGCCTGCCCAATACGCGCGCCCGAATAGGATCACCGGAAACTGATAGATCTTCCCTGTCTGGATGAGCGTGATCGCCTCAAACATCTCGTCGAGAGTCCCGAAGCCGCCAGGGAAGATGACGAACGCGTTCGAGTACTTCACGAACATCGTCTTGCGGACAAAGAAATAACGGAAGTTGACGAGCGTATCCACGTACGGGTTTGCGCCCTGCTCAAACGGAAGCTCAATGTTGCAGCCGACGGAGCGACCGCCACCTCGCTTCGCGCCACGATTCGCCGCCTCCATGATACCGGGGCCAGCTCCGGTCACCACTGTGAATCCGGCCTCCCCGAGCAGGCGGCCAGTTTCCTCGGCCGCCTGATACATCGGATCATCTGGCGAGGTTCGTGCAGAACCGAATATCGAAACCCCGCGACGTACTGAAGCGAGAGCGTCCATGCCTTCGACAAATTCGGCCGTGATACGCATTACGCGCCACGGATCCGTCGTCGTGTAATCATCCTCTGACGAATTAGGCGCGTGGAGCAACTTCTCGTCTTCCGTAACACTATTTTCGATCATGTCCGCGGGAGTGTCACGCAGCGATTCATCGACCTTTCGTGCCGCTCCGGACTGCCGTTGCGGCGTGGACGCGGATGGCGGCGTTCGACCCGCCATTCGGTGCCCGGCTTCGGTGCGCTCCCGGGTGCCGGCGAGTGCCGCGTCGCTTGCCTGCTTGAGAACTTGCGGATTGACGCGTTTCCCCGATGCTGTGCGAGGAGCCTTGGTTGCTCCCGCAGGTCTGACTTTGGACACGTTCGGCGTACTCGGGGTTGGAACGGGCGGCGCCGTCTTTTTCGTAGATTGCTTGGCTCTGGTTTTTGCCATACTCGAATCTAGTGAACCATCCCTCGTCCGTAATCGTTGTTCTTGCCGACGGTGCGCGACCGGACACGCTCGCAACAGCCATCGCGTCCGGCGAGCTTCCCGCACTGGCTCGTCTGAGCGCGGAAGGCGGCTTTCACACCGTGGCGACGGTCTTTCCGTCCGTCACCGGGCCTGCGTACTCGCCGTTCCTTATGGGTCGTCACCCCGGCTCCGTCGGCCTGCCCGGATTGCGCTGGTACGATCGATCGCACGTCGCCGGTCGCTGGCCAAGTTACGCGCGCAGCTATATCGGCTACCAGTGCTTGCGGCTCGACGGCGATCTCGGCGTCGACTCAGAAACGATCTTTGAGCTTGAGCCATCCAGTATCGGAGCACTCAGCGTCATCCGCCGTGGTCTGCCTCCCGATCGACGGATCGGGAGCGGAGCGGCGTTCGTCGCGAGAACGGCGATTACACACTTTCGCGGCAGGGTTGCCGGATGGCTCGAGATGGACAGGAGGATCAGCGAGGAATTCGTAAGCCGAGTTGCAGACGAGCGCCCTGCTTTCGCCTTTGTTGCGCTTACGGGGATCGACAAGGCGTCGCACGCTCTCGGTCACGGGTCCGGATTGGTGCACGACGCCATGCGCATCGTTGACCGGACGTGCGCCGAGCTCCGTGCAAACGCGGAGCGCAACGGCAACTGGGACTCAACGCATCTTTGGGTTGTAAGTGATCACGGTCACTCGAGCGTTTCGAAACACGAGGATCTTGCTGGCTTTGTCAGTTCGCTTGGATTCAGAACTGCCTCGCACCCCTGGATCGTACGGCCCGGAGCCGAGGTCGCGGTTGCAGTAAGCGGCAATGCGATGGCCCACGTCTACACCGGTCTCGCAAATCGCGAGCGTAGTTTCTGGCCAGATCTCGCGCCACGTTGGGACAGCACTGCCGCGACCATTCTCGCGCGCGACTCGGTGGATCTTATGCTGCTGCCTCGTACAGACGCAGATTGCGAGGTACGCACACGCGATCGCGGGAGCGGTATTGTGTCGTGGGGCGGTTCAACGTATTCGTATCACCCGACAAGTGGAGACCCGCTTGAGATCGGAGAAGTTGCAAACCTGACGGAGACCGAAGCATTCAACGCGACGATGAGCAGCAACTACCCGGACTCTCTGGTGCAGATTTCGCGACTCTCTTCATGCGCACGGAGTGGTGACATTATCCTGTCTGCCGCGCCAGATTGGGATTTCCGCGCTCGCTACGAACCGATCCCGCATGTCTCGTCGCACGGCTCGTTGCATCGCGAACACATGCTGGTTCCGCTGATCACCAATCGCGTAATGGGTGGAACTCCGCGCCGCACTGTTGACGTAATGGCATCAGCGTGCGCGGCGCTCGGACTGAACGCCGCGACGACTGAAGGGAGTTCGTTTATTTAGTCTGGTTGGCTTGCGCTTCAATTTGAGCATAGACAGCGCGCGCGCGCGTGAGCTCCGCATGGAAGCGATCACGCTCCTCCGGAGAACGCCACGGGGAATGCTCGACACGCGTCCAGAGGGCGTCGACGGCTGCGCCGAGGAATTGCGCGTCTGCCGCTGAGGTAAATCGACGCCCACCGCGAACTACGTAAACCGGGCTGGTCTGCGCGAACGCGTAGCTGTCAGTTACATAACGTGACGACGGACCAATGACTCGAGCGGCAATCCAGCCACCCTCCGGAATGGAAATAGAGCCGTCGAAAGTCATCTTGAGGGAGTCCGACCGCGACCGGGCAAGCAGGCTATCGACAACCTTGCCATTGACAACAATGTCCAGGCGCGACATCTGCGCAATGCTGATTGCTTCCGCGTGTACATGAATGGTACGCGGTCCGTTCGAAGCCACCTTGATCTCATCACCTGGCTCATGCCCGGCAACGTCGAGGAATACCAGCGGCCCGGTAGATCCAAACGTGTGACCAGCCTTTATCCCCGCGAACCAGTTTGCGAGGCTCAGTGAACCACGAACGTGTACATAGGTTCGATCCGCGCCTGGAGGTGGATCGCGCCAAACGTCGGAAAAATTATCCGTGCCTGCTGTCGCCGGTAACCGGAAACCGCAATTCAGCAATCGGTAGTACATCTCGGTGGAAGAATACTCATCCGACCAGATTGCGCCGATGTCGTAATAATCGCCCTTCCCAAGCGCAGCATCCACGGGAATCAGGGTGCTGGCAGCGAGTGCCGGAGACGTAACGAGAGAGTAGTACGGGTGCGGGAATCCGGCAATTCCGCCCTGCGCGTGCGCTGAGTCAATGTACGATGCGTCCAGAGTTGGCTGCGCGTATGCCGTTCCGCGCACTCCGGCGGTAAATGGCAGAATGAACCGTTTAATACCAAGGATGGAAATATGGCCGAGTGAGCCGCGGAATTCTTCGGCGTACTGAAGTATGTATTGCGGTGTCGATAAAGGGCTCGGTTTTCCAGTGAGGTCGTTCCAGCGACCCATCAGCCGCGTCCCATCCATGTGAATGAGCGCGTTGGTAACGTGAATGTCTTCGGCGCGCAGTTCATCAAAGAACGTCTGGTGCGTCAGCCCGAACCGACCCTGGTGCAGATCATGGACATGCGTGTCGCCTGAATACCATCCGCGGGCCGGAAGGTCGATCATGCGTGCAAGTTTCATTGTGACGGTGCGCGAGCCGCCGGCCGGGACGTCAACTGTCGTTGACGCGGGCTGATACTCGTAACCCTTGATCGCCTCAACTACCGTTTTACCCGCGGGAACTTCCACATCGAACGCGCCAGTTGTGTGAAAGTACTGAATACCTGTGGCAGCAATTTCGCGATGGAACCCGCCGGCCGGAGCATATCCGCGACCGTCGGCAGCGGTGACGTAGATCCGCGCAGCAATGGGCTGTCCGTCAGGTCCCAGTACTCGTACTCTCACCGTGCCGGTCGGTCGAACTGGTTTTCGACGGGTGATTGGAACTGGGCGCCACGATGAGAACGGACCGCCGCCCATGTCGGCTTCATAAAGCACGCTAGCGCCGGCGCGATTGGAGACGAAGGCGAACTGCTTCCCGTCCGGGCTTGCCGTCGGAGAGTATTCATCGCGCTCATCCGCCGTTAGCCGCACGGAATTTCCGCCAGTAGCCCCAACAATCATGACGTCGTTGCTTCCCGCGTTGTCTGAAACGTAGAGTAACGCGGTACCATCGGGCGTCCACTGCGGCTTCATCCGATATTCACTTTCTTCATACTGTACGAGGCGCGGTTCCCCACCAACCACCGACCGAACCCAGATCCCGCCGCTCCCGAGATGGCCCGTCACGCGAGCAACGTACGCGAGCTCGGTTCCATCTGGCGAGACAGCCGGCTGAATTCCCTCTGTTATCAACTCGTCCGTGTTGGCCGCAAGGTTGTGACGGAAGATGTGAAACGTTTCACCCCGTGCAGCCCCGCGGGCGCTCACGAAATAGATGCTTGCCCCGTCGTGACTCCACGCCGGTTCGACGTCCACTTCGGGATCCGTTGTGATGCGTTGAACCTTGCCGCCGTCGGCGCTCACAACGCCGATATCGAGGTTCGAGTCGCCGGTGTCCATTGAAAGAGCGATTCGCTTACTGTCCGGACTCCAGGCCGGCTCGAAGTAATAGCCAGGACCGGACGTGAGCGCGATCGCCTCACCGCCCGCGGCTGGGATCTTCCATATGTCGCCGCGCATTGAAAATGCGATCCACTTGCCGTCAGGGCTCCACGCAGGAGCGAGTGGGCCTGTGGATACTGCGGGTAGCATGTGGCGCTCAATGCGATCTGAGTGACCATAGCGACTTGGATCCGAATGACCGGGGCCGGCGACAACTGCTTTGACGGCGACCGCCGCGAAGAGCGACAAAGCGACGGTGGCACCTGCGGTGAGTCGGACACGGTTATTCATCGGTTTTGTCTCCAAAAAGCACCAACCGGGCAGCGTCTAGGCGACGTGCCCGGTTGGCGAGTGATCAAATAGAGCCGTGACAAATAGAACCGTCAGGGCTTGTCCCACCAGACCCGACTGGACAGCAACGCGCCGCCCTGCGCTGTAATCGCTGCCTGAAGGGCTGCGTTGTTGAATGACTGCTCAGACACGGGATATGTGAGTCGGCGCGCGACAATATGCGGCGTCGTGATTGCAGCAGGTCCAGGCTGTAGGTCGGGAACACCAGTCCGTCGCCAGGAGCTGTAGGCCTCCGTGCCTTCCGAGAAAAGAGCTATCCAGCGCTGCAGCGCAATCTGATCAAGACCGGTCGATGGCGAGTAGACAACGCGCGGCGACGCGACGTAAGCGGCGGTTACGTTGTCAGGAATCCCATTGTACTGCATCGAAGCCTGAATGGCAGCATTGTACAACGTTGCCGCGTCACCGGGCGCCCAGCCACGAGCTGCCGCCTCGGCTTCGTCGAACAGGACTTCGGAATAGGCCATCAGAATCGACGGCGTTGCAATGCCGCGATAGGCGATACCGACGCGCGATGTGTTGGTGATGCCGATGGCGATCGCGGCGTCGTCCTGCAGACCATTAGGCGCACCGACGTACAACGCCTTGGTCGGACTCGATACGATGGGGTCGGCATACACAGCTAGGCGCGGATCGAACACGGTGTCAGCGGGTGTCGGCCCGATCGAGATATAGAGGCTCTTGAGTGTATTCACCAGCGTCTGGCTCATGTGCTGGTCGTCGCGAGTCACGAAGTTATTGTAGATGGGACTGTTGTTCGTTCCATCTCCGGGCCAACGCAAAAGCGCATTGTCCGCGTTCGAAGTGAATACCCCCGCCGCGATTGCAGCACCGACCTCCGTCTGCGCAGTGGCAGGATCGACCTTCGACAGTCGAAGCGCATAGCGGAGACGCAGCGAATTGGCAAACTTCTTCCATTTGGTCGCGTCGCCGTTGTAGACAACGTCGGCCGATCCATAGCCTGCCGGCCCAACGACACTCAGAGTATTTGCCTGCTTGAGGTCGGCGAGAATGCCAGCGTAGATATTCTTTTGTGGATCGTACGCGGGCGGCTTGCTCGGGTCAGACAGATTCGCCTGGCTGTACGGAATGTCGCCCCACATATCCGTCATGATACCGAAGGTCCACGATTTCATTACCAGCGCCGGCGCGACCAGGTTAGGCTTGGTCGCCGCGTCGGTCTGGACCAGGATTGTTGCCAAATCCTGGAGTCCACCAGCATAGAAACCCGACCAATAGCCATTGATATTATCTGACCTGATCGAGTAGGTGTCCTCGTCGGTAAAACGGTCCATGGCAATTTGTTGCGACCAAAGCGAAGTCAACGTAAGGTCGAATCCGCCACCTCGGGCTATACCGACCACATTGGTAACCGCGCTCGGGAATAGAAACTGTGGCTTCACGCTTGGTGGCGCATTCGGATTGTGGTTGACACCAGTGAGATTACTGTTGTCGCACCCGGCGGCAAGCAACGCAAGCGCGATAATGGGTGCCACGCCGATTTTCGTTGAGAGTCTCATATGCTCATCTCTTTCGTGTGGGATTGAACGGCGGTCACGGTGTGATATTGACGAGGAAGCCGAGACTGCGAGCGGATGGGAAACCAACGAACTCGATTCCCTGAACATTGCTGTTATCAAACGCTGTTTCGGGATCGATGTCTGGCGCCGCAGCGTGCATCCACAAGTTACGACCGATGAGAGCAACCTTCATCGACGTCACCCGAAATCTGGCGCTGAAGGAGCTCGGAACATCGTAACCGAGTTTCACTTCGCGCAGTTTCGTGAACGTCGCGCTCACGATGTTCGCCTCGTGATTCTGAAACAGCGCGTTGAAGTAGGCCTGCGCTGTCACCTTGGTCGTGTTGGGCGTACCATCAGCGTTTACGCCGTCCACCACCAATCCGCCGCCCTCCGCGAGCGTCTGCCCGTTTTCTCGGCCCACGAGCGACGATTTCAGCACACCGGACATGTTACCAAACATCTTGGTCGTGCTGAATATCTGACCACCTTGCTTGGTGTCGAAGAGGAAGCTGAAATTGAAGTTTCCGTATCGAAACTTGTTCTGCAACCCACCGATCCAGTCCGGCGAATAATGACCAAGGACTCGTTGCGTAGGATCAGTCTGCGGTAGTCCGTTCAGGGTCACGAGCTGCCCTGACGAATTGCGGAGATACGGATTGCCGAAGAGTGTTCCGTACGGCTGGTTCTCACGTGCCTCGACGCTCAGGCCCCAGTAGGTACCAAGCACCACCGTCTGGAGTCCCTTGTAGAGGCTAACTACCTCGCTCCGATTCTTCGCATAATTGGCAGTCATATCCCACCCGAATTTGCTGCGACGGACGAGCGAGAGATTGATTTGCCCCTCGATACCGTGATTACTCAGACTTCCGGCATTGACCACTGCCGACGTGTAACCGATGGTTGGTGTGATTTGCGCGGGAATGATCTGGTCTGTCGTCAACTTGTTGTAGTAAGTCCCGTCGAAGGTCATCCGGTCGTCGAGGAAGCGCAACTCAAGGCCCGTCTCCCACGATCGTGTTCGTTCCGGCCTGAGATTGGCATTGGGGATCTGATCCGGGACCGTGAACCTCGGGATGGAACCAAATGGTGTGCCGGCCGCGTAAGTCACCGCGAGCTGATACGGATCCGCGTCGTTCCCGACCTGCGCCCAGCTAGCGCGCAGTTTACCGTAGGACAGGAGCCCACCAAGATGCATCTTCTGAATCGCATCGGTAAACACGAAGCTGCCTGAGACCGATGGATAGAAGTACGAGTTGTTTCCCGCAGGTAGCGTTGACGACCAGTCGTTACGTCCAGTCGCGTCCATGAACAGATAATTATTCCAGGAGAATTGCGCCTGGCCGTAGACGCTATTGGTCTGGCGCGCCGTCTGGTAAGAAGATACCTGAGGGGTGACTGCAGAATTCCCGATGTTGAACGTGCCCGGGATGACAAGATGTGGCGTCCCGTCGAGGTACTGACTAGTCGCGTTGTCACGCCGGCTTCCGCCGAAGTTGAACGTCGTCGCGAGTCGGCCCTTTGATGGAGCTTCAGCCGTCAGCAGGAAATCGCTGTTCGTCTCGCGAATAAAATACTGCTGTTCGAAGAACGCACCGCCCGAGTAATCGACACCGATGTTCCCGTCGGCGAACTCCTGCTTGCGCCAATCGCGGTGCCAATCCGTTCCCGTACGGGCCATACCGGTCAGCCAGTTGCTGAACTTGTACGTCACATCCCCAACGCCGATCACGCGATCGCGCGTATCCGCGTTGGGGTTCGCATAAACGTCCCAGTACGGGTTGTTGGTCGTCGTATTGTTTGGTCCCTTCTGGGTGCCATCGGGATTTATGTAATCCATCATGTGGGGGTCATCGCGTTGGCGACCACCCCAGATCTCGATGTTGAACAGCGCGCTATTGCTGTTGTAGCCAGTTTGAGGCCGGTTGTGAGCTTGATCCTGGATGTACTGAAAGGATGCGCGTGTGCTCAACTTCGAAGTGATCTGTGTACCGCCGCCCAGCGTGAGGTTGAGGCGTCGTAGAGTGTTGCTAGGGTACATCGACTTCTGATCGAGATCGGTGGCGCTGATCCTGATGTCAGACCGGTCGTTCGAGTTCGCGACGGCGACATTGGTTGTTGACGTGCGGCCGGTGTTGAAAAAGTCTGCAACGTTGTTGGGCGCAGGTACCCATGGTTCGGCGACGCCATTGCTCCACCATTGCACGATGGGCCGCCCATCCATCTTGGGTCCCCAGCTTCGGTTTACGTTGTCCGCAATACCGCCGCCCTTGCCGTCCTTGTACGCGAACTGTCCGCCCGATCCCTGACCGTAAACGTTCTGGAATTCGGGCAGTTTGAGCGGTGTTTCAAATGTAAGATTCTGTGACGCCGTAACACCAAGTCCCTTGCTGCCCTTCCCCGTCTTGGTGGTGATAACGATAGCGCCGTTCGCGGCCCGAGCTCCGTATAATGCGGCGGCATTTGCGCCGGAGAGTACACTAATTGAAGCGATGTCGTCAGGATTGATGTCTGAAGCTGCGTTTCCGAAATCGTATCCCCCGAAACCGCTATTGGTGCCGGCGCTGTTATCGATGGGAATACCATCGACAACGAAGAGCGGCTGGTTATTTCCGGTTATCGAGTTCTCACCGCGAATGACGATTCGCGACGATCCGCCCGGCGGGCCGTCTGCGGTGATCTCAACTCCCGGCACCTTTCCGGTAAGCGCGTTCACAATGTTTGGGTCGCGCGCCTCAGTCAACGCCTCAGCGTTGACGGTGGTCTGAGCAACACCGAGTGACCGTTTGTCACGCACTATGCCAAGCGCGGTGACAACTACGCCTTCGAGCGCTGTGCTAGTCTCCTCAAGGACGAAGTCGTGGGTTATGGTGCCCCCATTGAGCGTGATCTCAACCGAAACAGCCTTGTAACCGATTCGTCTGGCAGTCAGCGTCGCTGCAAGCCCTGTCAGGCGAGCCGATGGAACGGTGAACGAGTAACGTCCGTCCGGACCGGTGGTTGATCCAAGATTTACGCCACCGAGAAAGACACTGACCGCCGGCAGCGGGCCCGCTTGGGAGGTGACTCTACCGGAGATGGTGGCACCTCCCTGGGCAAGCGATAAACACGGGATAAGGGCCAGCGCGCCTACGACTACGCCGGTTAGGCGAACAAGACGTCCCATCGTACTCCTCCTTGACTGCTCGGTGGCAGTATCGCGAGCCTATCACATAGAACTGGTATGCTGGATAAAGTATATGGTATTCGAAACTTCGGTCAAGTAGTGAGTTCATTGCGTCCAGGAGAGTCACTGCCCGTTGTCAATCGCGGGCCGTGCGCGTCCGCTCGTCGTGGCAATTCCTTGCGGCGCCAATGCGGCGCCAATGCGGCGCTAATACCGACGTAGCCGGTGTGCACTGATGTGCACTGATGTGCACTGATGTGCACTGATGTGGCGAAGAATGGACGTTACGGGCGCATTCGTCCTTTCACCGCGTGCAAGCGCCCACGATGGCTCGCGCTCGCTGCATCCGAGATTTGTCTCAGCGTCGGGCTCGCGTCAAGGGCGATGCCGGATACGCTCTCGGACTACGGGCCCTGCAATTTGCGGTTCGGGCGTACCTCGCTGTGCTTCTATGCGCTACATGCGGGGCGGGGCCCGGCATCGAACATGTTTTTCTTCGTTGGCAACGACACGGCGTCTGACCCGCGCATCAGAAGCTGGCGGACGACCTGTCGGTTAAGCGGTACGCGGCGGTAGCCTCGATGCGGGGCCGCTTCTGCAGAACCGGCCCGACGACGCCACCGCTGCAGCACGCGATGGTATATTCGGCGATGCGCTCGCTTCGCTCATTCGCGCTTCGCGGCAGGAACTCGGAATGGATGCTCGAAAAATGATCCTGCGGGAGCACTCCGTCGGAGCGGAGTTCGCCGCCGGGTCGGCCCTGCACGTCGGCATTCCGGATTCCCGCGGGGTGGCCGCCATCTCACCAGTGAGTCGCGGACAGCTGTGGATTACTTTGAGCGGCATGGCGTGCCGGTGAGGCAGCAGTTGCTTCGGCAGCTGTCGGGGCGGTCGCCGAGGTACTGGCTCATCGCGCTCTATGTAGTGAGCGCAGCGGTAGTCACCGTCCAGCGCGGCGTGTTGAGGTTCGCGAATGACTACGCAATTTTCCGGGCCTCGTTCTGGAATCTGCTGTCGGGGCGAGACCTGTACGCCCTACATCTGGATCAGGCGCGCGACCTCTTCAAGTACAGTCCGACGTTCGCAGCATTGTTCGCGCCGCTGTCACTGCTGCCTTCGAGCTTAGGGCTCCTGATCTGGAACGTACTCGGCGCCTCGCTGCTCGTCTATGCGGTCGTTCGGTTGCTGCCTGAGCACAAGGCGCACTTGGTTCTGCTGCTCGCGTATCTTCCAATGCTGCGCAACTTGCAGAGCGCCCAGAGCAACACGCTGGTCACTGCGCTCATCATACTCGCCTTCGTCGCGTTGGAGCGGGGCGAGCAATGGCGCGGCGCGATTGCCGTTGGCATCGGCGCCGCAATAAAGATCTTTCCGCTTGCGGCACTATCGCTGGCGATCCCGCATCGACATCGGCTGCGATTCGCCGCGTACTTCAGCGCTACCGCGATCGCGCTCCTGGCGCTGCCATTGCTCTTCACGTCACCGCATTTGCTCGCGGGTCAGTACCACTCCTGGGCCAGTCTCGAAACACGTGAGATACACGATTTCGGCGAGAGCGTGATGGGAATGGCGCACGTATGGTTAGGGTTGAATTGGCCCGCCGGGGCAGTTCAGGTCGCAGGAACGGTGCTGTTACTGCTCCCTCTCGGTTTCAGGCGACAACTCTGGACGGAGACGCCCAATCTTCGCCTACGGTTTCTTGCGTCGGTGCTTGTGTACTGCGTCATCTTCAACCAGAAGGCGGAGCCGCAATCATACGTCATCGCGCTCACCGGAATCGCGATCTGGTACGTCGTCTCACCGCGGAGCGGTTGGCATACAGCGCTGTTGGCGATCGCATTGATCCTGACCTCGGGACTCGCTGCGGTTCCCGAGGTCATCAAGGCACCGCTCACGCCGCTAATCCGCCGACCACTCCCGTGTACGGTCGTGTGGCTGGTCATGCAGGCCGAACTGTTCGCCGCGCTTCGTTTTGCACCATCAGGGGTGACATCGACTACGCGGGCCGCTGTCACTGAACGGGAAGCCGCGGTTGTTCCGGCGACCGACTGAAGTCCGTGCATGCTGCACGCAATATCTGGCTACAGTTAGCTTGCTCCACGATTGAAGAGCGTGCGGGGCGATCAGCCTATCTGTTTTGAGAGATCCGCTGATGCCCCATACGCTGCAATCGGGTGCGGCGGTTGGCGAGCGTGGCCATCACTCTGGATCCTGGTGCATATTTCCGCAAATGATGCCAGAAGCTATTCCAACCGTCAGACGACTGCTCGGTTCGCTAACGCTCACTCTGCTCGCCATCGGCGCCACCGCGTGCGCGACCCCGCGCGCAGAAATGCGATCCAGCCCAGCACCCCTGCTCCGCCCTGATGAAGCAGCGCTAGCCGCGCACGCCCCGGCCGTATTCCAGGTTCAATTCGAAACCACACAGGGGCCGATCGTCGTGACCGTTCACCGGGAGTGGGCACCGATTGGCGCAGATCGATTCTACTACCTCGCGCGCAACGGCTTCTTCGACGGCGAACGGTTCTTTCGCGTTCGCGCAAACTACATCGCTCAGTTTGGATTGAACGGCGATCCTGCCGTCATCGCCGCCTGGAAGCACCGCACCATGCCCGATGACTCGGTGCACGTGAGCAATCTGCGTGGCACGCTTGGGTACGCGATGACCGGCCCGAACACACGAACGACGCAGATTTATTTCAATCTCGTTGACAACGCCAACCTCGACTCACAAGGTTTCGCGCCATTCGGGACGGTCACGAGCGGTATGGACGCAGTGCTCCGACTCTACTCGGGCTACGGTGAAAGTGCTGGCGGCGGCGTCAGGGCAGGCAAACAGGGTCTCATCGAAGCTGGAGGGAATGCGTATCTCAGTACTGCCTTCCCAAAGCTCGACTACATCAAGCGCACAATTGTGATCGAACCGAACTGACCTGCGTCACGGCCTGGGACGCGGCGGAGTCGGTGCCCACGCGGCTGTGTCGGCTGCGCTAGCCGGCCCGATCTTTCCCTCGACAGACTTCATCAACACCTGCGGGTCGTAAACCTTTCCCGCCTTGATCACAAGTCGCGGCAGCCGTACGCGACGAATGTCCACCAGCGGATTGCCACGAACGATCACGAGATCCGCCCACTTTCCGGGCTCGATCGAACCCAGCTTGTCACCCACGCCGATCGCGCGCGCGCTGTTGATGGTAGCGATTCTGAGAACCGCCGCGTTCGGAATCCCCGACAGCGAAAGTGACAACAGCTCCCGATTGACGGCGAACGGAGTAAAGAACTCGCCCCAGCTCGGATGATCCGTACCGAGCGTAATCAGGTCGCCACCGCCCGCGTCGTAGAACGCCTTCACTTCCTTGCGCTTGGTCCAGTAGATGTTCTCGAATTGCTGATTCACCGGCCGCGGCGGTCGCGCATCCACAACGGCACGCATGTATGGGGTGAGAAAGCGCTTTTCGTCCGTGTAATACGTGAAAACAGCAGGATCCTTCTTCCCGTAGTAACCGTACGCACTCAGCGTGGCATCGAAGTACACATGCTGCTGCTTGTATAGCGCGACAATCCTCCGAAAAGCCGGGGTGTTGAATTCCATGTGTTCGTACGAATCATAGGCCGACCGATCAGGCGTGAACGCGTCGCCGCCCATGAAGTGTTCAATGCGATCGATCCCCATTAGAATCGCGTCGCGCGGATTCACTGAGTTGCGAAACCCGGAATCCAGGTGGCCCGTCACTGTTAGCGCATGTTGATGTGCACGTTCGATAAGCGCACGCAGCTGATAAGGCGCGATGCCCTTCGCCTTGAACCCGCGCACTCCCAACTCGGCCCAGTGGTCCACTTCAGCATAGATCGAATCAACCGAAATATCGCGCTTCCAGCCCGGGCGCGCGGTGCCGAAATATGGCCCGGAGTTCATCAACCGCGGACCCGGCTCAAGACCGCGATCGATCCGGACGCGCAGCGCGCGCATTGAATCGGGGTTCATCTCACCGGCTGGCCAGGTGGACGTTACGCCGTTAGCAAGAAAGAGAGACGGATACGCCGTGGTCTCGTCCTTCCGGCCGGCGTTGAAGAGGTCCATCGCATAATGAGCGTGAAGATCAAAGAGACCCGGTAGGACCGTCTCCGTGTCCGCAAGCTGGACGCGCTGCGCATCGCTCGCGGCGATCGAAATATCTCCGCCAACGCGCAGGAGCTTGCCCGCGCGAATGAGTATGCCGGGGTTCCGAACGCGTTGATTGCCGGTGGACGTGAACATCCAGCCGCCGGTGACTAGCACATCTCCCGATGCCGGAGCGCTCTGCGCTTGCAGCTTCGCGATTGGAGCAACCACCACCAGCGCGCACAGCACGACAAATCGTCGCAGGATTCGCAGTCCCTTGCGTCCCGGTGCCTTTCCGAAGCCCGTTAACAGGCTTGTGCGTAAGCTACGCTTATTCGCCCGCATTTTTTGTCCCCAGTACCTTGTTGAGCGCTGCCAACTGCACGTCGAGTGCTGCGCGAAGGGTACGATAGCGATCCAATGCATCATGGCCGACTTTCTGATCAGCGCCATTCGTCATACCGTATAGGTACGTAATATTGCCCTGCAGTTGTGGTTGACTGTATCGAATCGGCGGGGTTTCGAGTTTCGCGGCAATAACCGACAACTTCTGCAGCGTGTCAGCCGCGGCGCCCGTGGCTCCCTTGAGCCGAGCCTGAGCGGCGCGGATTCTCGATACGGCGATATTGACGTCCGATACGAGATCACGGACACGCGTGTTGTGCTCGAACTGTTGACGCATGTCAGCGATGGTCACGCCGTCCTTTGTAACTCTCGGATCCGGTTTCACATCCAATGGCTGCGTCTCACTCCACGCCTGAGCGTTGCCTGCTGCCGCGACGCTGAGCCGCACGCGATATGTACCCGGCACGGCGTCCGGACCGCCGCCACCCGCTGGTCGTGATGCGGACTGCCGAGGTCCGGGGTAGGTCAGGTCCCACGTAAAGCGATTGACGCCCGCGTGAGTTGTCGGTGCCGCACCCGCAGGCCGACGGCGCGGTCCATCTTCGTCCTCTCCCGCCTCCTCGGCGCCTCCCGCACGGCTTGCGGTGGACGCTGCACTGACGAAGCTCTGCACAACCTTGCCGCTCCCGTCCAGAATGTCGAGCGTAACCTTTCCAGTTGGCTCACTTGCGAAGTAGTAGTCGATTACGGCGCCACTCCGCGGATATTGCGGCGCCGCAGTGCTGTTGCTGCGATCGGAAACAGGGTTGGCGCGATAGTGCATGCGGTAAGCGGTACGAGGCCTGAACAGATGCGCGTTGGCCGACGCAACGCCAGCGTTCCAGTCACGCAGCGGCGCAAGATCGTCCATGATCCAGAAGGCGCGCCCCTGGGTCGCGATTGCCATGTCACTGCCGTGGACATTGATGTCGTTGATCGGCGTCGCTGGCAGATTAAACTGGAATGGCGACCAGTGCGCGCCGTTGTCGAGCGACACGAACATCCCGAATTCAGTTCCGGCGTACAGAAGGCCGGCTCGCACGGGATCCTCACGGATTACTCTCGTCGGATAGTCCGCTGGAATTCCATTCTTGCCATCGGTCAGGCGCGTCCAGCTCTTGCCGTAGTCATCCGTGCGATAGATATACGGTGCGAAATCGCCGAGCAGATACCGATATACCGCGATGTATGCGGAGCCCGCACGATGCGGCGACGGCTCGATGGTCTGAACGCGGCCGCCCGGGGGAAGATCTTTCGGTGTGACATTCGTCCAAGTTTTGCCGTCGTCGCGTGTTACATACACCGGACCATCGTTGGAACCGGTCCAGATCAGGCCTTTCTGCAATGGTGATTCGCGAATTTCGTAAAGTGTGCTGTAAACCTCTTCACCCGTGACATCGCGCGTAATCGGACCGCCGCTAATGACGCTCAGATAGCGCGGATCGTGCGCTGTGAGATCGGGACTGATGCGCTCCCATGTTACGCCCTCATCGCGCGTACGATGCAAGTATTGTGAACCGTAGTAGATCACATGTGAATCATGCGGCGACAGCTCGATCGGCGAAACGCGCTGAAACCGGTAGATCAGCTCGGATGGCGGACTGCCATAGAGTGATTGCGCGCCGACCCAGTACTGCTTCTCCTGACCAGTACGCAACGACATCCTGCTGAACTGACCCTTGCACGACGCATAGACCGTGTCCGGGTTGGTTATGTTCGGCATGATCGGGCCGGTCTCGCACCCTGGTCCCGTTCGCCACTCGGCGATCCTCCCGGAGTTGAGCGGAAGACTTGGCACGATCAGCGTTTCATTGTCCTGTTGCGCTCCGTACAACCGATACGGGAACTGGTTGTCGATCGCGACTGCGTAAATCTCTGCAGTCGGCTGATTCTCGATCGATGACCATGTGTTGCCACCGTCGAGTGAGACATTCGCGCCACCGTCGTTGGCCTCGATCATCACGTTGCCGTCGTGCGGATTGATCCACATGTCGTGGTTGTCGCCATGCGGCGTGCGCAAAATACGAAAGTTCTTGCCACCGTCGGTGGACTTGTAGAAGTTCTCTGC
>JBDTAZ010000202.1:0-11601 GCA_039924325.1 Gemmatimonadaceae bacterium | reverse complement strand
TTCCGTAGCGCGGACTTCGCAGCAATCTTCGCGTGCCGTACTGATTCGCGGATGCGAGGCGACTATTGAGCTGAGGGCATCCAGCAGCCGCGGCGGCTCCACGGCCCCGTCGAGGGGGTGGAAGATGGCCCCGAATGAAGCATCAAGGCCGGGCTCCTCAAGCGACAGTTCCGCCGGATCGACCCACCTGGACGGACGATTGATCGAACGCTGAAGGGCCTGTGCCTGCGAGCTGGAGAAGGCCACCTCGAAAATGCCGTCGGTGTTCAGCGGCACCCGGAGGCCGCTCCGCTCAGACACGCTGGCGACGAAGCCAGGATATCGATCTCGCGACGCAACCATAAAGTCCTGCGCCGATCCGGGTGCTCTGCCGACAGAAGGGGCCAGCATTCCGCCCGCGGCCGACGATGCGTTCCCTGAATGCGTGGTTCCGACAACGCGGACACCAAAGCCGCGGTCGGCCAGCTCAATCGCCGCGGTCAGCGCTATAATTCCCGTGCCGACCACCGTCACATCAGCAACCATACGGTGCCCCGTTGGTGTCCAAGTCGTGTAGGAACCCAACCCGGCGTACGGTTGGATCGTTCCTGCTCAGTACTATTCTAAACGGAGACTCAGCAATGCTGCGCACCATCTTCTTTCTCGGCATCGCGCTCATAGTTGGCGGCATCGTTCTCGGAATCGTTCTCGGACTCGCGATGGCAGTCCTGTCGATCGCAATCAAGATCGCCGTCGTCGGTGGCGTCGCTTATCTCATCATTCGACTCATCAGCCCGAACACCGCGACAATGCTAAAAAGTCAGTTTCAGCGCAAGTCGTTCGATCGATACTAACGATCGATACTAACGATCGATACTAAAAATCGCGCGCCAATCTCGCCGCAAATGCGGCGGGGTTGACGCGCGGTTACTGCGGCTGATGGTATCGATCCGATAGTTGCACGGAACATTTTGGCGCGACTGTTTCAGCCTGGTCCTAACTGCCGGCCTTGTACGATTTTAGATAAAGGTTGATCGAACCGAATGACAGCTTCGATTTAAGTTGCACGACGATGTGCCTGCTGTCATCGGAAAGCCAGACTTCAGCGTCTCCGTTTTCCGAGAATATTCCCTTTGTCTTGATGACCGGCTGCACCACCACGCAATCGAATTTGCCAGCCGGAACTTCAATCGTCTCCCTCCGCAACACACGAACCCGGATCGGGTTCACTTCCGGGCGGAAGTAGCGCTCTGACACGTACGTGCGACCAACGTCCAGCGGAAGCGTACGCACATAGAACAGAAACGAGCCGTCGTCCAGTGGGTTCTTCACGCCGGGGTGATCTCGCGGCGGGTTCTTGTCCATCTCGGTGTACATCCCGCGATCAGGGTAGATCTCGTAACGCTTCTGCCGGTCGTTGGATCCTTCCTGCTGGGTCTGAAAGAACCGCAGTGACGAAAAATTGGCGCGATCTATCCAACTCTCGAATACGTCATTGACTCGATAGAAGAAGGTGCCACCCTTCACTTGAAAAACAGTGTGCCAGGTGGAGATCCCGCGTACATCTTCGATGTCCTTCACGATCGTACTGGCAGATCCGACTTTGAGCGCGCCAAATTTCACATCGTAATCTGCCCGCTCGCCGACGCTGAACGGAACTGTCAACGCTGAGTCCTGGGCACCAAGCAATATCACAGTGTCGCCAGACGACGCCCGCAACGCCGGCGCGGTTGTCTGTGCGGACGCGATCATGGCGGTAGCGAGCATTACTCCGATTGCGCTCCTCACGAGCACACCCTTCACGGAGTTGCTTCCTTGCGCCAACCGTGCGATGCGCGCCCGGCGCGGTACAGTCCCATCGCATCGGCAAACGGGCGGACACGGCTCTCGCGCGGACGCAGGTCGTATCGCGGCGAGACTGCGACCTGTTCAGTCTTCCGTGCGAACGGCTTGAGTTTCAAAAACATCTCGAGACTTGCAGCCCATCCGTCGGACGTAACCAGCGGGACGTCACCAGCTGCTTTGAAATAGTCGCGCAGCAGCGAGATTCTATACAGCTTGAACGATGCGAACGGGTCCGGAATATCCTTCGCGGACACGAACGGACGAACCATCCACGGTCCAAATTTCGCCAATCTGCGAACAGACGTCGGCATGCTGACGCGATCACGTTCGGTCGCTACAATGTCGGCGCCGCCCTCAAACCGTTTCAGCAATTCCGGCAGCACTTCAGGCTGATCGGTGAAATCCGCCTGCATCACGACCATCGCATCACGCCGCGGATACTTGGTGCGACTCGAGACGTCCGCGCTAAGTGCGTTCAACGCGTGGCCAAATCCTTCACGCTGCTTTCCGTGGAGAATCGTGAGCGGAAGAACCTTGCAGTACGGCACGAGGGTCTCGGCGGTCTCATCCGTGCTTCCGTCGTCATAGACGATCACCTCGTACTCGCGAGAATACTCCTGGAATACCTTGCGGATGCGCCAGAGAAGAACTCCCACTGTCGGGCCTTCGTTGTACGTCGGAATGCAGATGTGAAGCATGACTCCCAAGTTAGGCGGTTAGTACTCGCTGGTACACCCGTTCCACACCATCTCTCATCGCTTCTACACTGAAGACCGCGGCTCGGCTCGGCCCCGCGTCAGCCAGCTGTTGGCGTCGCGCGGGACTCAGCATCGAGATGTGAGCCGACGCGAACCCTTGTATGTCTCCAAATGGGACAAGAAGTCCGTTTTTCCCACTTTCGATGATTTCGCCCACGCCACCAACGTCGAATGCGATTGGCGGGATCTCCAAACCCAGCGCATCAATTAGGACCGTTCCGAGGCCTTCCTCGCTCGCGGGGTGCCAGAGGAGGTCGAGTCCGGCCATCGCATTGTGAATCTCCGTGACAAAGCCGGAGTGGTGCCCGCAGATCGGACCGAGACGCACCGGCCCGCGCTCCGTTCCGCCCAGCAGCAAGACACGAGTTCGCTCGACGGCGTCATCGGACAACCGGCTCGCGATGTGCCGAATTGCGTCGATGCCCTTTTCCGCGGTCATGGCGCCAACAACTCCCGCGATCACTGTTTCGCGCGACCATCCCAGCTCCGCCCGCCAGTCACGCGGGTTGGTTGCGGTTGGCGTTGGAACTCCCGAGTGGACGACGTCTATCCGTTGCGCATCGACCCCGGAACGCGCCATGGCAGCTTTCACCGCGTTCGATATTGCGATGAATCGTGTAACGCGCGGGCCGTATTTGACTCGGACCGAATTGACCGGAAATGTTACACGCCGAGTGACGATCAGCGGCGTCGCGTCGCCAGCCAGTGCGATCAGTGCGATTGCGTGCGCCCGGGCGTCGTGCGCGTGAACTATGTCGGGCTTCCAAGCCCTGATTATAGAGCGCAGTCGCTTCGCCGACCTTAGATCCCAGTCCGATCGCATTGGCGTCGAAGCCGTCGCGATTCCTACTGCCTGAAGCCGTTCCAGAAGTGGCGATCCTCCCGCACCGACGACGAGCGGTTCGCGCCCGTGAGCGCGTAGCGCCGTCGCCAGGAGGAACACCTGTCGCTGTCCCCCGCGCCATGCGCGCCCGGCGTCGATATGCAGCGATCGCAAATTCACTCCGGAATATATTCGCCACCATCGTCGCGTCCGGGAATTCTCTGGCGGCGACGGATCAATTCACCCGTGACCGATCACGCTAACTGCCGCGCACCGCTCGGGCGAACGCGCCGAATATGTCACGATCCCAGCCTTCTTCGGTCGCGATCAGTTCTTCTGGATGCCACTGCACGCCAACGCACCACCACGCCGAATCCGCAGCCGACTCTACGCCCTCGATCACGCCGTCGGGTGCCGTGGCGACTACGCGAAGATCGGGCGCCACGCGGGAGATCGCCTGATGGTGCACCGAGTTCACAGTCAGCCGAGTGACGCCCAGCGCACGCGCCAGGCTCGATTCTGCCGCCAGCGCGATCGGATGCGTTCGGGAGTCACGTGGCCGATCCGGGTCGTGATTTATGTCGCTGGGGTGCTGCGTCGGAAGGTCCTGGAGGAGTGTCCCGCCCAGCGCGACGTTAAGAATCTGGATGCCCCGGCAAATGGCCAGAATCGGCTTCTTTCGACGTTGCGCGGCATGGACGAGGGCCATTTCCCAGCTGTCGCGAGTGTCCGAGACCTGTCCAAGCCTGGGGTGCGGATCTTCTCCGTAGAGCGTCGGATTGATGTCGGCGCCCCCCGTAAGTAGCAGGCCGTCCAGCCGTTCCATGATGACGTCGGCCCCTGACGGATCGGGCAACGCCGCTGCGATAGTTGGTACGAGCCGTGCGTTCTCAAGCGCAATTAGGTAGGTCGCCCTGAGTCGAGCCGAGACAACATTTCCGTCGCTGCGTATCGCCGCGCTAACTGCTACAATAGGACTGAATGAGGCCACTCTGGAACCGGAGGACGGGTTGGACTTGCGCTCTGCTCGCAATCTGTGCCTCTTCGGCCCGGGGGCAAGGGGAGGCCTCGACTATTGCTGATACCGGAGGCGTCGGTGCCGGTGCACCCCTGGTTTGCCACGGTGAGATAATCAATCGAATCGACATTCACACATACCCGCCGTTCGACGCGGGTGGAACCAAGTTCACCGCGCGTGTGGCCCGCTTCGCGACGAACCTTCACGCGACCACGCGGCCAAGTGTGGTCGCGCGCTTCATACCAATTCGCGTAGGTGACCCCTGTGTCGATTTCAGATTGCGCGAGGCCGAACGCATCCTGCGCTCGCAACCGTTCATTGCCGATGCGAGCCTGATCGTTTCGCCCGACAGCAGCGGTGGCGTTGACATCGACGTTGTCACGTTCGACGAAGTATCGCTCCTGCTGGGTGGAAGTCTTTCGTCGAAGGTTCCGATGGTTCGCGCGTTGCGCCTCGGCGAAGAGAATCTGTCCGGCTCGGCACTTTCAGTGGTCGGTGATTGGGGCTACAGTCAGTTTCACCGAGATATTTTCAACGCGCGCGTTGTCGAATATCAACTGTTCGGACGACCGTATCAGTTCTCGCTTCAAGGTTCGCGGAACGAAATTGGCGGTAGTTGGGATGCGCTTGTAAGCCATCCATTCATTACGGATCTACAACGAACGTCATGGCGGGCTTCGGCTGGATCGTCAAGCGGATACGTGTACTTCTTGCGACAAAAGATCGAGCCCGCCGCCCTTCAGTTCACCCGCGCCTACGCGGACGCCGGCGGCGTGATTGCCTTCGGCAAGACGCATCGGATCTTTCTGCTCGGCGGTACGCTGTCACGCGAACGGGAACGCACCGGCCGCATGCCGTTCATCGTGCGGGACTCGGCCATTGTCCCTGACACAAGCTCGGTGTTGGTCGGTCGATATACCGAACACCGAACGAGCCGCGTCAACTTGCTGCTCGGCTTTCGCAACCTGACATATGTGCCAGTGCGAGCATTCGATGCGGTTGAGGGAACGCAGGACGTGCGGACAGGCATGCAGCTCGCGACGCTGATCGGTCGCGGAATCAAGATCACCGATCAGGATGAGCGGGACTATTTCATGTCCACCGATCTTTATTTTGGCCATGGCACACCGTCGTCATTTGCCGGACTCGAATTCATGGGCGAGCGCCGTCGGGATATGGATACACACTCGACCGACGGTGTGCTGGCGAGCGGTCGAGCCGCATGGTACGCACATCCGAGCAAAAAACACACGTCGATCATCGACGCGGAATTCAGCGGTGGCTGGGATCAGCGCGTCCCGTTTCAATTGCGGTTTGCCGATCGCGAGGGGGGGCTGAGGGGATACGGATCTTCCGACCTCGCAGGCGGCCGCCGCATGGTGGTTCGGATGGAGGACCGCTACAGACTCGGGCATGTGCGCCAACTCACCGCGCTTGGTGCCGCTTTGTGGGTCGATGCAGGCCGCCTCTGGGCGGGCGACGCTCCATTCGGTGTAAACACCAACGTGAAATACGCAGTCGGTATTGGGATCCTGGCCGCGGTCCCGCCGCGATCGCGCCGCACGTGGCGGGTGGACTTTGCATTTCCGCTGAACGACCGCGGCGATTCGAAATTCGAAATTCGAGTTACGAATCACGACTTCACCCGCTGGTTTTGGCGTGAACCGGGTGACGTACAGAGGGGACGAGAGCGCGCTATACCAAACTCGGTGTACAACTGGCCCTGATTACGCCATGCAGGCCTGCTGACGGGCCGCTTAGCGGAATGTCAGGAAGTAGCCTTCTCCTTCATCATGTTGCGGATCGGAATGATGAGAATGGCGCAGATGACCGCGCTGGCGAACAGTGCAATCGCGGTACCCTGGAATAATTGAGGGATGGCCTTGAGGTCGTTGCTATTGACGTGACCACCGACAAGCCCGGCGATGAGATTGCCGATAGAGTCCGCAAGGAACCACACGCCCATCATCTGCCCGACAAACTTGCGCGGCGCAAGTTTCGTCATCGAACTGAGTCCAACCGGACTAAGCGACAGTTCGCCAAGTGCCTGGAACAGGTAGCAGATTATGAGCCACCACATCGATACGCGCGTGACTCCGCCGGATGCTGACGCAGAAAGCACCTCATTGGCCGCGATTAGCATAATGACGAAGCTGACGCCCAACAGCGCGACGCCGATCGCGAACTTCGCTGGACTGGACAGGTCGATCTTGCGTCTTGCCAGCGCCACCCATATCCACGCAAACACCGGCGCAAGCGTGATGACGAAGAACGCCTCCGCCGATTGAAGCCAGAGCGTCGGCACTTGCCAACCGAGGACCGTACGATCAGTGAAGTCGAGTGCAAACAGATTTAGAGACGTCGGCGCTTGTTCGAAGCCGGCCCAGAAGATTGCTGCGAATACAAAGAGTACGACAATTACGCCGACGCGCTTCTTCTCGCCGGTTGTGAGATGTGCGAAGAAGAATAGATAGCCGAAGTACACGACTGCCAGCGCGAGCAGCACGATCCCCATCCGCTCGGCGAGGGCGACCGGATTGATTGTTATTACGCCAGTTGCAACCAGCACTATGAGCGCGGCTACTATCGCTACGCCGGCGATCGTGATGTTTCGAACGCGGGACTGTTCAGCTGGCGATGCCGATGACACTGCGCCGATCGGACCCAGCGTTGGCTTCACGCGCGAGCGATACGTCAGAAGACCGATGATCATCCCAAGTCCGGCCGCGCCGAATCCCCAGTGCCAGCCGACACGCTCTCCGAGAAAACCCGTAATAAGCGGCGCGGTCAATGAGCCGGTGTTGATGCCCATGTAGAAGATTGAAAACCCTGCGTCACGGCGTGCGCCGCCTTCCGGGTAGAGATCTCCGACGATGGCCGAGATGTTGGGCTTGAGCAACCCGGTTCCCATGACGATGAGAACTAGACCTGTGAAGAATGCAACGTGCGCGAACAGTACCGAAAGGGCGATCGCGATATGGCCGCAAGCGATCAGCACACCGCCCCACCAGATGGATCGTTGCAGCCCGAGCCAGCGATCCGCAATCCATCCGCCAGGAAGAGACGCCAGATACACAGACGCCGCGTAGATGCCGACGATCGCGGACGCCACGGTCCGATCGAAACCGAACCCACCCGACATGATCGCTGCCGACATGAACAGCACGAGAAGGGGGCGAATCCCGTAATACGAGAAGCGCTCCCACATCTCCATGAAGAAAAGCGTCGAAAGCCCGCTTGGATGCCCGAAAAAAGACTTGTTCTTGGTCCACTGCTCCAGACCCGTCGGCGGCTCATCATGCGTCAGGGAACCGGCTTGCGATTGGCTGAATACTGACTGGTCGTTTGCCATGGTAGTCGTGATCTGGAGATGGAACACTTCGCGCCGACTTGCGCGTCAGGCGAGAAAGCGGCTTGGGCTAGCGGGGTGTTACCTCGCTTCCTCAGCCGCTGGCATCAACAATTCTACGGCGCGGGGCGGCTCCTTGATACACGCTGCGAAGTGCCCGGCCGTTTTTTCTTCGAGCGGTGGAACGATCTGAGTGCATGCCACATCCTTTCGGGGATGATGACAACGCGGATAGAATACGCAGCCCGGGGGTGGATTAGCTGGCGAGGGAGGTTCCCCTTGGAGGACAATTCGCTTGGCGTGCCGCGCTGGTTCCGGCCGCGGTACCGCCGACAGCAGCGCCTGCGTGTATGGCATGATCGGGTCGGAGTACAGATCCACCGATGACGCAATCTCTACGATTCTGCCCAGATACATCACTGCGACTCTGTCTGCGATATGCTGCACCACCGACAGGTCGTGAGCGATGAACAGGTACGTCAGCCCGCGATCTCGCTGCAAATCCTGGAGCAGGTTTATCACCTGTGCCTGAACCGACACGTCGAGCGCAGACACTGGCTCGTCACAGACAATCATTTCCGGTTCGACGGAAAGCGCCCGCGCTACGCCGATCCTCTGGCGCTGACCGCCGGAAAATTCGTGTGGATAGCGCGAGACATAAGCCGGATCGAGACCGACTTCCTCAAACAGCACCTTGACGCGCTGGTCCGCATCGCGCCCTTCCGCAAGATGATGAATGAGAATTCCTTCCTTCACGGCCGCTCCAACTGTCATTCGCGGATTGAGCGACGAGAATGGGTCCTGAAAGACGATTTGCATTCTTCGGCGCATGCTTCGCAAGCCGGCGCCTCGCAAGGCAAGAACGTCAACCCCGTCGAATGCAATCTTTCCGGAAGTCGGCTCGAGTAGTCGGAGAATAGACCTACCCATCGTGGTCTTGCCGCAGCCGGACTCGCCGACAAACCCGAGGGTCTCTCCACGCGCGATGCTGAACGAAACGTCGTTCACCGCGCGAATCTCGCCCGACTTGTTTCCGGAAAGGCGACCGCGCGATGAAAAATTCTTGCTCAGATGCGTGACCGCTAGAAGCGGGGTGTCATTCGTTCTGTCGTTCACGCATGTACCTGGACGCGCGCCGCAATTGGTTCATGTGAGCTTTCCCGCCGATCCGGTTCGATCGCAAGGTGACACCGTGACTCATGATTTCCAGCAATAACGTAGAGCGGCGGATGCTCCATCTTGCACTTCTCCCACGCATACGAGCACCGATCGCGAAACCGACAGCCGTTTGGCCATGATGTCGACGGCGGTACGATGCCCGGTATCGTCGTGAGTCTCTCGGTCTTTTGGTCGAGCCTTGGCATCGCATTCATCAGACCTTCGGTGTACGGATGCTGCGGTGCGGCGAACAGTTCTGCTACGGTTGCACGCTCGACAACTTCTCCGCCATACATCACCACGACGCGATCAGCGACCTCGGCGACAACCCCGAGATCATGCGTGATGAGGAGGACAGCCATACCAAGCTGTTCCTGCAACTTCTCAAGCAACTCGAGTATCTGCGCCTGAATGGTGACGTCCAGGGCGGTCGTCGGTTCGTCAGCGATCAGCAAAGCCGGTCGCAGGACGAGCGCCATGGCAATCATCACACGCTGACGCATTCCGCCGGACAGCTGATGAGGGTATGCCGTCGCACGTTCGCGCGGATCGGACATACCAGTGAGAGCCAACATCTCGACTGCGCGCTCCCAAGCGTCGTGTCGCGAAGCATCAGTGTGAACTCGCACTACTTCGGCGATCTGCTCACCGACCGTCAGGACCGGGTTTAACGCGGACATCGGCTCCTGAAAGATCATCGCGATTCGATTACCACGAATGCCTCGCATCTCGGTCTCGCCCAGCCCGAGCATTTCTCGCCCTTCGAAGAGGATGCTGCTGCTTGGCTCGATCCGGCCAGGATTGCGGATCAGCCTGAGGATTGAGAGCGCGGTGACCGACTTGCCCGAGCCCGACTCGCCGACGACCGCAACCGTCTCGCCGCGCGCTACGTCGAATGAAACGCCGTCCACAGCGCGCGCGATCGTACCCGCATCGTGGAAATACGTGCGCAAGTCGCTGACTCTGAGCAGTGGGTCACTCACGAATCAAGCTCCGCCATTGCGCCAGTGGTGCTACGCGGATCAAACGCAGCGTGCAGCGCATCTCCCAGCGTGTTGCACGCTATGGCCGTCGTAACGATAAGCAGTCCCGGAAATAGTGATATCCACCAGGCGCTCCCAACCTGGTCCGCTCCGTCCTGAATAATGCTACCCCAACTCGCACTCGGCGGTTGTACGCCGAGCCCGAGATAGGAAAGCCCTGCCTCAAGAATTATCACGTGGCCAATGCCGAGCGTAGCTGCGACGATAATCGTCGGGACTACGTTAGGTAAGATGTGCCGGATCAGAATCCGCGGGCCGCTCGCGCCAACCGCGCGAGCAGCAGCAATAAAATCCAGCTCGCGAAGCGACAACACCTGGGCCCTCACCATGCGGCTGAGACCGAACCACCCGGTGGCGCCGAGCACTACTATAAGCAGCCAAAGTGGTAAGCCATTCCACAATGCCAGAATGGCGATGAGCAGGAGAACTCGTGGGATGGCCAGCGCGGCATCCACAAAGCGCATCATCGCGGCGTCGACCAAACCGCCTGCGTAGCCAGCGATTGCCCCGTACAGCGTGCCCAGTGTTACAGCGATCGTTGTCGCCAGCGCAGCCACAGACAGCGACACACGCGCCCCGTAGATGCAACGACTGAGAACATCGCGGCTGAATGAGTCTGTCCCGAAAGGATGGATTAGCGACGGCGCTGCGTTCTTGAGTCCGATGATATCAGGCTGCGCAATCGGATCGTAAGGCGAGATGAGGGGTGCTAGGAGCGCCACGAGCACGATTACCAACAGTACGCCCCCGGCAATTCCGGCGTGTCGAACGACGTGGCGGGTCCACTGCGGACGGCCACCGATCGATTCAGCGGCCACGGATCCGAGGGTCGACAACTGCGTACAACATATCCGCCAGGAGGCTTCCGATCGTCACCGTCGCCGCGGCAACGATCACACCAGCGGTTACCAGCGGATAATCCCGCGTACTCACTGCGTTGAGGATTACCCAGCCCATTCCCGGCCACGCGAAGACGCGCTCAATGAATACCGCGCCTGTGAATAGTACCGGCAACGAAAGCCCGAGCAGACTTACGGTCGGAATCAACGCGTTACGAAGTACATGAACCAGCATGATGCGCCGTTCGCTCACGCCCTTGGCGCGAGCAGTCCTTACATAGTCGTCTGGCAACACCCTGAGCAACTCCGCTCGCTGGTATCTCGCCACGGCGGCGCCAGACAACAGCGCCAGCGTAATAGCGGGGAGGGCGAGGTGCTTCAGGCGATCCGCCAATGCCGCTAACGGCGTCATGTATTCGTGCATGACGGGATCCACCGCGCCCGCGACCGGAAAAATCGGAATCCAGTACGCGAAGATCAGCATCATCATGAGGGCAAGCCAGAAATCCGGCATCGCGTAAAAGAACATCGATCCCGCGCCCAGGGTCCGATCGGTGCGCGATCCCGGCCGCATCGCTTGCACGAGCGCCAGCCCTATTCCGCCAGCGAATCCAAGCACGAGTGCCGTTCCCGCAAGCAGCAGCGTATTCGGTAGCGCATCCTTCAATACGTCCAGGACCGGTCGGTGCATCGAAAACGACCATCCGAAGTCGCCGCGTGACACGTTGGCGATGTAACGCGCGTATTGCGTGACCAGAGGCTGGTCCAGGCCATACATCGCTCGCCAGT
>JBDTAZ010000201.1:0-3051 GCA_039924325.1 Gemmatimonadaceae bacterium | reverse complement strand
GGTTTCCCTACGCCTGTGCCTCGGGATTGGAGGCGCTCGGCGGACGGCCTGATGCGGATAGTCGCCTGACAAGAAAATACAGCAAAGGGCCCGCCAGCACTCCAACGAGGGACCCCAACAGCGCAGGTAGGGCGTATGTACCGTCTCGTACGCCGAGCACGATGACGAGTAGAAGGATTGCGACGGGGAGGCACGCAAGGCTTACGACGCCCGTCGTTCCGGTGGGGATCCTGAAGTGCCCACGTAGTTCCGGCTGATGCAGCCTGAACTGGATAAGCGCAGCAAACTCTACAAAGAGCGCGAGTGAATAGAGAACTACGTCGGCGACTACGAGCTCTCCGAAAGGCGCGAGGGCGAATATCGAATAGCATACGGCGCTCACGAGTACGGCATTGCGCGGCACATCGTTCTTGTTGAGTCGTGCGATGCTCGACGGCATCAGTCCATCGAGCGCCATGGCGAACGGAATGCGCGAGTACGACATCAGCAGCGCGTTGAACAGCGCGACGGCGCTGATGATTCCGCCAATGGCAATCAGCGCGGCTACGACCCTGCCCGCGTCACCCCCGACAGCGATCCTGGCGATATCCGGCCAGCCGCCGTCGTGCCAATCGCTGATTCTTGTAGCACCGAGTGCCACGACAAGCGGGATGAGATATGCGGCGACGACGAGAGGGAGCGCTCGCCAAAGCGCGCGCGGAAAGTTGCGCGATGGATCCGCTATCTCGCCCTCGATCGTGGACGCATTGTCCCAGCCTACATAGTTCCACAATGCAATCGAAAGACCGACGCCAAGACTCGGCACGATTTCGCGACCGGGAGCAAGCATCGGCTGCCAGGGTGAGTGGAAGACATGCGGGATGGCGCCGATCGTGAGGAGCGCAAATGCGGCGAGTACGAAGATTCCTGCCGCCATTGACGCTTTTGCTACCCGCGTGACCCCACGCAAATTGAGTAGGGTAGCACCCCAGATCATGGCGAGTGCGATTGCCCAACGTGTCGACCGCGACAGATCCGGAACGAAATACGCGAGATACGTATTGAGCAGAACGGGGTAGATCGCCATGTCCACGAGTGAGTACAGCCACGTCCACCAGCCGTTTTGAAAGGCCCAGAACTTCCCGAATGCCCTGAGAACCCAGCGGTAGTAGCCGCCTTCTTCCGGAACCGCGCTCGCCAGCTCGCCGACGATGAGTACTTCCGGCACCGACCACAGCAGCGGAACCACGGCGAGGATGATGATCGCCAGGCCGGCACCGCTGGACGCGACCAGTTGTTCCAGGGAGTACGCGCCGCCAGACACGTTGAAGAACATCACGAAAACCAGCGGCAGCGTGGAAAGGGATCGGCGTAGCTTCAGCGGAGCTGTGCCTCAGGTGATGAGGGATACCGTGATGTGGTGGAGTTCACGGGAGGCAAATCTACACCGTGACGCAGGGTGTGCAGCGGTTGGAAAGAGAGATCCGTTCGACGCACAGCGGCGTATAAGTTACAGAGGGAGGCAGCCAATCATGACTCGAAGGAAGCGATCGTCGATTTACCCCGGAATTCTGGCAGGCGCGCTAGCGGTCGTCGCGCTATTTGCGTGTGAACGCTTTTCGCCATCACGCGCGTATGGCGACGAAGCGAGCAAATCCACTTTCGTGGCCGATGCGCACACGTTCCAGCTGGCCAGCGCTAGCGGCACGTATATCAAGCCCGGCGAGCCGGTTTTGCGGGAGCGTTTGACAGGTCTTCAGTTCGACGTTACGCAGAATGCCGCGACGGAAACGCCGTTTCATAATCGTTACTGGGACAACCATGCCGCCGGCATTTACGTCGACATTGTCTCTGGCGAGCCGCTGTTCAGCTCCACGGACAAGTTCGATTCCGGCACCGGATGGCCCAGTTTTACCAAGCCGCTCGAGCCGGACGACGTCCGTCGTCGCAGCGACAGAATGATGGGCTTCCCGCGCATCGAGATCCGCTCGGCGCATGCGGACTCGCATCTCGGGCACATCTTCAATGACGGTCCGCTTCCGCTCGGTACGCGGTACTGCATGAACTCAGCGTCACTGCGGTTCGTACCCGTGGCCCAGCTCGACTCGGAAGGATACGGGAAGTATCTGTCGTTGTTTCAGTCAGAGAGTATCAAATAGTCCGCGCATCCATCGTATTGCCTGAGATTTTTTCCGCTCGATGATGGCGGCGTAGCCGAGGCTTGTGGGGTCGTGGCGCAGGTAGTCTAATACCACGCCGAGTACCAAGACGCCACGACGCAACTGGACGCCAGTGTCCGAATTACGGAGCTGGCTGACTTGACGGCGGCACCATGCCCAGCATGCGCATGTACGTCACGACGTTTCCGTAGTGCTCATTGTCATGAGTCGCGTTAAGCAGCAACACCCCGCCTTTGGTATAGTGTTGGCCAAACATTTCGACCGCTACGTCGAGTTGCGAGGACGGTGTCTGATATGCGCGCGCACAATACGCATTCGATGCATCGAGGGCGGCGACAAGTTCCGTCTTCGACATGACTCGCTTCTCGAAATCGTCTTCCTTGGGGACAGGTTCGCCGAGAACCATTGCGCAAAACATCCGCTGCGATCCCGCTACATGAGCGACGAGTTGTCCGAAGCTTCGAACCGTGGCGACGGGCTTGTATGCGTACGATGACTCCGGTACAGCCGCCGCGGCCCGGGAGAGATACCTGCTTACCGTGACCCACTGATCCCGCACCTCGGAATCAGGCGACCGCGTCGGGCTTGCGGTCTGAGCCATCAATGGAGCTGCGACAACCAGGGTTAGCAGCAGTACAGGGCGCAACAGCATTGTCATCTCGGGTTTGGAGGTAGCGATCCAGCCTCGAATGTCGCGCCTGTGCGCGTCGCGCACAAGAATGTATCAAGGCTCAGCCGGGGGCGGCCTCGCGCTGGCTGGCGGACCGGGCTCAATACCATAGATTCGTCTCAGCGCTGGTTCCCCGAATTCTGGCCGCCACATGGCTGATATTTTCGACCGTTTGCAGACGACGCTTTCTGGTACCTACGTGCTCGAACGTGAGCTCGGCGG
>JBDTAZ010000200.1:0-19071 GCA_039924325.1 Gemmatimonadaceae bacterium | reverse complement strand
AGCGTGAAGTCGTTGGAGAAGCCCATCTGGAAATCGGGATTCTGATCTCCGATGTGATCCTCGTGACGCGTACCATCAGCATTGAAGCCGTTGTACACGACAATCTGTGTTGCCGAATAGCCAGGCTGGATCTTGTAGGATCCAAAGCGCTCGCTGAACGCAGAGCCTGTTGCAAACGGCGCAACTGGCAGAGTCAACACCTTGTTGCGGTTACGCGAGAAAGTGGTGTTCGACGTCCAAACGAAGCTGTGGAATTCGATCGGTACGAGCTTGAGCCCGATTTCGGTACCCACGTTCTGCAACGATCCGCCGTTGATGACCTTGGTTGAATAACCGGTCGAAGTGGCGAGACCAGCTGTGAGGACCAGGTCCGTCGTCTTCTTCTTGTACTGGGTGACTTCAAGTCCGCCACGTCCGCCGAAGAACGAAGCGTCGAAGCCGCCTTCGAATTCCGTGGTCAGTTCCGGCTTGATCGTCGGGAGACCGATCTGTGCGCTTTGCAGTAGACCCTTGGTTCCGTCTTCAAGAACCGAGTTGAGATACGTGTACTTGAAATCGACTGGAACGCGGTTACCTGCCTTGCCCCATGCAAAGCGAAGCTTGATGTTGTCCGTCGCTGGCGGCAACCACGGCAGCTTGTACGAAATCGACGCCTTTGGATATGAATTGAACTGGTTCGGGTCTCCGTTCGTACTGGAGCGCTCCGAGTTAACTGCCACCGTCAGGAGCATGCGCTCCTGGAGCGTGAGAAATTCTTCCTGACCGAAGTAAGAGAAGCTCTTTGTGAGCGTCTGTCCCTGCGCAAGGAGGGTCTGCGTGGCGGTGGCGAAGTTTGTGATGCCCGGGAACAGTCCCTGGCCCTCATTCGTCACGTTGTTCGTCTGTGCGCGCTCCTGCCGCAAGCCGGCCGACGTGGTAGCGGTGAACGCCGAGGCCGTAAGCTTGTGGGTGGCGCTCAGGTTCAGGTTTGCGTTGATCACGTTCGCGCTACTGTTGATCGCCGTGCCAGGATACGGGCTGATCTGACCCGACTGTTCCAGGTAGGTGTACGGAGGCGAATAGATGTTCGACTGATCCGTGTACTGGTCAACGCCGCCTAGCATGGATATATCGAGCGTCTGGTGCGTCGAGGCCAGCACAGACCAGCGCGCCTGCGCGCTACCGATAAAGCGGTAAACGTTTTCTGGCGTCTGGATCGCTATCTGGTCCTGCAGTACGTTGGCATTGCTCGCTACGAATGGATCCGGCACATACACGCCGTTCACCTTGCGAGACATGTCGAAGAACGACGGTGTGCCAGAAATGACGTTGATCGGGTTTATCGAGTTGTTGTCATTACCGGAAACACCGCGTGCGGTACGCGTGTGGAGTACTTCCGTGTTGGCACTAAAGTGAAGCTTCGGTCCGAACTCCTGACCGAGGTTGATGCGGAGATTCTGCTTGTCGTAACCATCCTGCACCGCGATGCCGGCGTCGTGCTTCACGCCAGCGGAGGTGAAGTAAGTGGTTCCACCGTTCTCGGTGCCGCCGCGGAGTGATGCGGACGTTTCATACGAGAGACCAGTGTTGCCGTAAAGCTGCTGCTGTGCATCGGTGCAGCCAGCATACGGATTTGCCGCGAAGTAATCGGTGGCGTTGGTGTAGCCAGCCGGCGTGTACGTGTTGATGAAAGTCGTTGCTTCTGCCTGCGTGAAGCAGCGAACTCCTATCGTGTTGGAAAGCTTGCTGGTTCCAAAACGTTGAGTAACGTCGAGCGATGGTGTGCCAGCGCGACCGCGCTTGGTGGTGATGATTACGACACCATTGGCGCCACGTGATCCGTAGATTGCGCCGGCCGACGGCCCCTTGAGGACTTCGATCGACTCGATGTCTTCCGGGTTAAGATCGGCGATACGATTTACCTGCTGATCCTGGTTTCCAGTGATACCTGACCCCTGCTGGCCCATTCCGCCGCCACCGGCGCCGGAGATACCGTTCAAGCCGTTACCGAAAGCATCGTTGCTTACGGGAACGCCGTCAACGACATACAGTGGCTGGTAAGCACCGTTGACCGTATTGGTACCGCGCAACTGTAGCTGAATGCCGCCACCCGGGGCGCCAGAGTTCGACGTTATGACAGCGCCAGGAACCTTGCCCTGCAACGCGTTCTCGATGGTGGCTGCGGGAACTCGATTGAGTTGCTCCGTGGTTACCACTGTGACCGCGTTGGCAACGTTCGCGCGCGAAACCGTCGTCGCCTGACCGGTGATGACCTGCGTTTCGAGCTGGAGCACGTCACGACCGAGGGTGACGTTTATAGTCGATTCGTTCGCTCCGAGAGGAACGATCTTGGCCGTGTAACCGATACGGCGAATGCGAAGTTGCAGCGCACCGCTCGGGACGCTGATAGAAAAATTACCGGCGTCGTCGCCGATGCCGCCCAGGGTGGTGCCCACTACCTGAATGGTTGCTCCGGGGACGGGCTCACCGGTCCCCTGCACCGTTACGTGACCGGTCACTCGCCGCGTTTGCTGCGCGCGTCCGAGCGAGGGGATTACGGCGAGTAGAACGGCCGCAATCCAAAGACGTGTGACTGACTTCATCCGAACATTCCTCCGTCCGACGGACTTCTCCGCCGGCGTGATAGACATCTGTGGATGGTATGTATCTGCAACGTGTCAACTGCGCGGGAGCGACTGGTTAGTCACGCCGCGCCACGAACTACATCAAACCGAAAATGCCCTCCTCCGCGAGTGTAAGGGAAAGTTACGATCGTGTACAGTATGAAGGAGCCTCGCCCGAGTCAGCAACCCGTAAAAAGGGGGTGAACGCCCCCTCCTGCGTTTTTGTCGCACGAGCGACCTAGAAATATGCACTGATAACCAGAAGGACGAAGGGGGACCCGCCGAAGCGGGCCCCCCTTTTTCATTCCGAGCCACCGGGTAGAACTGAGTAGAACTGGGCGCTGAGGAACCGGTGGCGCCAAACCTAGCCCAAGCCGGCAGAATCACCCAGTGCCAGGCGTTCCGGCGCAGACCTGTGCCGACACGTAGGTCGGAGCTGCGGTTGGCTTGGTATCCCAGTAGATGCGGGTACCAAAGTTGTCCGCTCCCTGAGCACCGTTCGCCGCGGCCACGTTCACCGCGTTGATCGAGTACTCTGTGGTCGGATAGTAGAACCGACGAGGCACGTAGTTGATCACGGCCCCCGGACCGGCAACAATCGTCGACGGCTGGCAGGTCCTGCGCCACTCGGCCCAGGACTGAGCACCATCGTCTACCATTGAGATCCATTTCTGGACCGCAATCTGTGTCAGACCAGCGGTACCGCCAGCGTAAACGACCCCAGGCTGAGCCAGGAAAGTCGCAATGTCGCCAGCCGCGACTCCGCGCTGAGTCATTGCGGCAGTAATTCCGGCCGTGTAGAACCCTGCGGCCTGCCCAGGTGTCAATCCGCCCATGCCGCGCTGAGCTGCCTCAGCTTCAATGAAGCAGAGTTCGGCGTAGGTCATGATATAGGACGGATTCTTCTTGTTCGCCGCACTGCCGATGGTTCCGACAGAGGTTGCACCCGGCCAGAGATAGAGGCCCGGACGCGACGCGGTCTTGATGTACACCCCAGCGGCGGAGGTCACCAACCCGTTTGGCATGCCAAAGTAGCCGCGCGGACCGGATCTTGATGAGTCCGCGACTGGCTGCATCAGTATCGGGACCCGCGGGTCGTTGTTCGCAAACAGGATGTTCGCAAGTGTCTGCGACACACGGTGATCATCGCGTGTTACGAAGTTGTCGGTCATCGGGTTGTTGTAAATACCGTCGCCGGGCCATACCAGCTTGGCCATGTCCGCGTTCGAGGTAAATACTCCAGCCGGATCGTTCAAAGCCGCCGTCAACTGACTGTTGGCGGTGGCAGGATCGACGTTTACAAGGCGCATCGCGAGGCGAGCGCGGAGCGAGTTGGCGAACTTCGCCCACGCCGCCGGGTCGCCACCGTATATCGGATCAGCGGATCCGAGCGTGTTGGTGGCCGTCGCCGAGCTCATGTCAGCGGCCGCCTTGGTGAGCGTCGCCAACAAGCCTGTGTAGATGTCCTTCTGGGAATCGAACGCTGGCGTCAGACTGCCGCCGACGCTATCGCCTGCGAGCGCCGCGGAATACGGGATGTTGCCCCACGTATCCGTCAGATACTCGTAGTCCCACGCCAATAGGACCTGTGCTGGTCCGTACGTGCCGGGCTGTTTAAGTGCGATTCCAGCCTGCGCTACTCCCTTCAAGTCCTTCATCTCGCCTGGATATGCTCCGTTCCACGTTCCCTGCGTTGACGCAGGGTCAAGGCGTGCGTAGCGATCTTCGTCAGGATACTGAGCTTCTGCCCAGTGCTGAGCAACGAATTCCGTCTGTCGGAGGTCGAAGCCGTTACCCACGAAACGCCCGGTCGATAGACGTGCAGCGTTCGTGAATACCGGCCCCGGTGGCGCGCTGGACGGGTTATTCGGATTGGTGTTGAGATTGGTGAGGCTGTCGTTGTTGCAACCGACAACCCCGGCGGCGAGGAAGAGCCCCGCCGCGCATGTGAGCTTGGTGATATTCATGATTGAGAGTCTCCGGTGGCGGTTATGGCGTGATGCGGAGATTGAAACCGAGACTCCGCGTCGTCGGAAGCGCCGCAAACTCTGCCCCCTGGTAGTTACCCGTGGTATATGCGAATTCGGGGTCAATGTTCGGAACCTTTGAGTGCGTCCACAGATTACGGCCTACGAACGCTATGTTTGCGCTCGAAACCCGCAGGCTGCGCGTGAACGAAGTCGGGAGGTCATAGCCAACGCGAACCTCGCGAAGTTTGACAAAGCTGTCATCGTACAGGAAGGCTTCACCGTTCTCGAACAGCGACTGATAATAATTCTCAGACGTGACGTTCACAGTGTTCTCCTTCCCCGTCGCCTGATCGATACCCTTGATCACGAGACCAGGATTATCCCAGTCGACCTGGCGTCCGTTGATGCTGCTCGCGAGCACGCCGGTATACTGACCGAACATGTTCGTGACGGAGTAGATGTTACCACCACGGTGAATGTCGAGCAGCGCGCTTGCGCTAAACCGTCCCCAGCGAACTTCGTTGTTCCACCCACCAAGCCACTTGGGATTGACGTTGCCCAGTACGCGGCGATTACCCGCATCGTTCTGCGGCAAACCGCCACTTAGGAGCAATTCGCCAGTCGCCGCGTCACGCTTGTATGGCGTTGCAAAGATGGCTCCGTAAGGCTGGCCCACACGAGCTTCTTCGTTGATCGTCCACGTCGATCCGATTACGTAGTTGTTAACTCCCGGATAGAGCGTGACGAGTTTGCTGCGGTTGGCGGAATAATTGAACGTCGACGTCCACTGGAAACCAGAAGCTGTCTGGATCGGGATCACAGTGAAGAGCGCCTCGAATCCCTTGTTCGTCAACTTTCCGGCATTCAGCGATGCACCAGTAAATCCCGTCTCGCCAGCCAGGCTGAGGTTGACGATTTCATTGGTGGTCGCCTTGGCGTAGTACGTCGCGTCAAGCGTAGCGCGATTGTTGAGGAATCCGAGTTCGAGTCCAACCTCGCCGGAGTTGGTGTTCTCCGGTTTGAGGGTCGGGTTCGCACGCGTATCCGTCAGTGTGTACTGAGGAAGGCTTCCAAACTTGTTGGCGTTACCTACGTACGTTGTCGCCAGCTGGTACGGAGCCGCGTCGTTACCGACGTTCGCGATCGAACCGCGTAGCTTGGCGTAACTGAGGACCCGATTCTTGAGGAACGGAGCCAGATCCGTAAGCACCAACGACGAGTTGATGGATGGATAGAAGTACGAGTTGTTGCCCTTCGGCAGCGTTGACGACCAGTCATTGCGGCCCGTTACTTCAACCGTCCAGATGTCGTTGATAGTGAATGACCCGGAGCCGTAACCGCTGTTCGTCTGGCGGCGCTCGACATCCTCATTGACGGTCGGTGACTTGGCTGAATTGGAGACGTTGTAGATACCGCTAGCGAGAATTGCGTCGGTCGCAACACTTCCAGAGTTGTACGTCGCATAACGGCGATTTGCACCGAAAGTGGCGTTCAACTGCAACCAGCTGGTCGGCCTCTTGTCGGCCGTCAGAAGAAGCGACGAGTTGTTCTCGTTGTTGCGGTTCTGGAAGTGCGTGAAGGCGCCGTTGTACGCGAGGTCGTCGTAATTAATATTGCCTGCACCGTAGTTCTGGTCGATGTTGGCGCGAAAGTAATCAGTACCGGTCTGGGCCGTTGCATTGAGCCAGTCGGTAATCTTCCACTTCGCAGACGCGCTTCCGATGATGCGATCGCGATCATCCGCTTCCGGATTCTGATACTGAATCCAGTATGGGTTGTTGTGGTAGTTGCAGTTCCAGTTGAACTGGCCGTTGCAGGCGAACGTCTGGTCTGCACGTGGCTGGTAATCCTTGAGCGCGTTCATATCAACCTGGCGCCCAAACCACACGTACAAGCCCTCCAAGATCCCCTGATTGTAACCGACACCGGCGCGATTGTACCCCTTGTTCGAAATGTATTGAACATTTGCTGATGTACTCAGACGGCTGCTGACGTTGAAATTACCAGCCAGACTGCTCGAGAACTTGCGGAACGTGTTGTTCGGAATGACGCCGGTGGTATTGTCCACGCCTGCAGACAACCGGCCGGTGGCGCGCTCCGTGCCGCCGCTGAAGGCGACGTTGTTCGAGAACGTGCTTCCCGTCTGGAAGAAGCTGCTGACGTTGTCTGGATGCGCGACCCACGGAATGGGCTGCAACACACCGTTGACTACTGGGCTCGTGAACTGTGTGCACGGAGCCGTCTGATCGTAGGTGGTTGTGTTGGGAATGAACGTGCAGCCCATGGTGCGGCCATCGAGCCGCGGTCCAAAGCTCTGATCGTTGAAATCCTGAACACCGCCGCCTGCACCATCGACGAACTGGAATTCACCGCCAGCTCCCTGTCCATACAAATTCTGGAACTTTGGAAGGATCGACGGAGTGTCCCACGTATAGTTGGACGTGATGGAAGTCTGAATGCCATTGGCGCTCGCGCTTCCACGCTTGGTCGTGATCAGAACCACGCCGTTCGCACCGCGCGAACCGTAGATGGCTGCAGCGTTCGGTCCTTTCAAAACCGTGATACTCGCAATGTCATCGGAATTCAGATCGTTGATCGCGCTGCCGAAATCCATGCCGCCGTTCGGACTGCCGCCGCGATCATAGTTTGACACCGGCGTTCCATCAACAATGAACAACGGGTCGTTGTTGCCCGTGATCGAGTTGGCTCCGCGAATGGTGATCTTGGTAGATCCACCTTGCGTTCCAGCACTCGTGATCTGGACACCGGACACCTTGCCGGCCAACTGGTTCACGACATTGTCGTCGTGCGTTGCGTTGAGCGCGTCGCTTGAGACCGTCTGAATTGCGGTACCTAGCTGGCTCTTCTCCTTCGAGACTCCAAGTGCCGTAACAACGACGCCTGAGAGGTTGGTGGCATTGGCGGTAAGACTGAAGTCTTGCTGAATCATCCCGCCGCTCAGCTTGATCGTGACGCTCTTCGGCGAATAACCAACTCGCCGAGCGGTAAGCGTTACCGCTGCACCATTCATTCTGCTGGCTGGAACGGTGACGGTGTAGACACCCTGATCGTTGGTGTAACCACCAAGACCGAGCGAGCCGACTGTCACGCTTGCCGCTGTGAGGGGACCGCCAGACTCTGTCCGAACGTGTCCCGTGATTGTGCCGCTCTCTTGAGCGGCCGCAGCGGTAGCAACCATCGCCAGCGCTGCTGTGACTGAAGTTATGCGCGTAAACAACTTAAGCATGTGTCCTCCAGGGTTGCCCCTGATGGGTGTGACCTGACCACACGGACGAATTACGACAATGGGAAATAATCATTCCCGGGCTCGCTCCTGTTGAAAGGGGTGACCAAACGTCATCTCGGGCCCACCTTCCATGATGAAAGTGAGCCTGAAATGTTCCCGAACCGATCTAGGTTAGGACGGGTTTCGGAGACTGTCAACACAATTCTGTGACGATTTGTCGACTATTCGTTAGCCGGATGGAGTTACTCCGCAACAGTAGGCGACTCACAAAACCATAAATCACGCGATCGCGCCGATAGCTCGTAACTGCGGTTAATCACGCGCCGCGCCCGAAACGCCACAAGTAGAGCGTTGTTAAAGAAACCGTATGTACAGCAGCGATCTAACGGATGCGAATATGTGCGCTTGTGTACATACGAAGCACAAAGGCCGCGGAACGGGTATCAAACCCATTCCGCGGCCTTTGTGCAAATGTTGCAGCGAATGTCTGCTGCTTAGAACTTGACCGAGGGGGCGGCCTGGCTGGACGCCGGGGCATCATAGTACGTGCGAGCCTTGGCTCCCGTAACCTTCGCTGTGATCGCTTGCGGGAATGTTCGTATGTAAGTGTTGTATTGTTGCACGGCAGTATTGTAATCCGCGCGCGCGACAGCCACCCGGTTCTCGGTTCCGGTTAGCTCATCCTGCAATGCCATGAAGTTTTCGTTGCTCTTGAGCTGCGGATAATTCTCGGCGATTGCAAGCAGTCGACCGATCGCGCCGGTTGCGGCCTGGTCCGCGGCGGCCATCTGCGCGGGATCGCCAGTTTTCACTGCGCCAGCAAGTAGTGCGCGCGCGTTTGCGATTCCGATGTACACGGTGTCCTCCTGCTTGGTCACGCCCTTCACAGTGTTGACCAGATTGGGAATCAGGTCAGCACGTCGCTGCAGCTGCACCTGTATCTGCTGTTTGGCCTGCTGTGCCTGTTCGTCGAGTGTCTGGATCTTGTTGTAGCCACAACCTGTCAACAGGAGGGCGGCCGGTAGCATCCATGCGAGAAGTCTGCGCTGCCTGATCATCGGTAGTCCCCTTGAAATCACGTGAAGTCACTAGTTGGGAAGGGCCGACACGTACGTCGCTACTCCTTCCATCCCATTTAAATACGCCCCGAGCACATCCCGGGTGCGGTCCTTCGGAATCGCGGCGGAATCGTGAAGCTGACGCGCCACAGTTTCGAACGGTGCTGCGTCCACTTTCGCCAGACCCGCCACCTCTCTCGCAATCTCTGCATATCCATGCGGAGGCTTGCGGCCGGCAAGTCGTAATACCCCGCGGAACACAACCATGAGCGTGCTCAGGCTCGCCGACATCAGCTTGAGCTGCTCTCCTGCATCAGAGCCTGCCAAAAGGACGCCACCACGCAACCGTAGCAGTACCCCCATGGTCTCCCGTTCAACCTGTAGTCGGAGATCCGCGTGATCAACGGTTATTCCGTCGAACGGAGACTCGCCAAAGAGAAGCTTGTTGCGCTCCAGGATGTCCGAATACTCCATCGGAAAGATGTCGCTGGACTGCTTCCACTCCCTTTGGGTGAATGTCATCGGCGGATGGTTGCCTGCGTCACGCCACGACCGGGTCACGGCGGATAATTCCTTGAGCCGGTCGAGGGGAACATCGTCGACTATTACGAGGACGTTGTAGTCCGATTTCTTCTCAACATGCTCCCCGCCGCCTGCCGCCGCGGAGCCGTAGAGCACGACAGATCGCAAGACCGAGCCGTATGCGGCGCGAAGCTGGGTTACTAGCTCGTCCAAGGTCATGTCATATCTCCGAAAAGGTCGTCATACTGGTTAAATCGGGAGGGAAATGGATCCCCGCTTTCGCGGGGATGACACGGGGATCGCGGCCTTCGCCGGGAAGACTTAGTGGGCGCCGGGATGATTTCGTAGGCGGCGGGATGACGACTCGGCCACCGCGGTGAAGCGGAAGCATCATCTACCAGCTGCCTCCTCCTCCGCCGCCACTGAATCCGCCACCGCCGCCGAAGCCGCCGAAACCTCCACCGCCACCGCCGCCGAAGCCTCCGAATCCTCCACCGGCGCCGCCGCCGAAGCCGCCGCCCCACGGTATGAAGAGCGGGAGACAACCCCCGCAGCCTCGACCACCGCGCCGGAGATTGCTGAGCATGATGACGACGAATACGATCGCGAGGAAATAGAACTGCGGCGGAAATCCGCCTCCCCCATCAGTCGCGGGCGCCGGTTCCTCCTCGGGAGCGTGGAGCGCGGTGTCGAGCGTGAAGTGGAACTCGCCGGCGAACCGCTGCGCTGTCAGCAGCGTCAGGAGCTCGATACCTCCGCCGTAATCCTTCTGCTTGAAGAACGGAATGGCCTGGCGGCACATATCGCCAGCATCCGCGTCCGTAATGAATCCTTCCGTGCCGTTCCCCGTGAGGATGAAACACGCCCCCCGACCGCTCGAGTTGGTCTCCTTGGGAACCACCAGAATGACCGCCCCGGCGTTCCGGGTGGGGTCCCCAGGATTGCCGATCTTTCCGACCTTCCACTCGCGTCCAATCTGGAGTGCAACGTCAGCGGCGACATAGTTGCCAATGTCGGGAAGCGTGACGACGGTAAATTCGCCGCGCGACTTTGTCCGCACGTCGGCCGCAATCTGCTCGATGTGAGCGGCGGCGTCAGCGGGTATTACATGCGCAAAGTCGTTCACCAGACCGACAGGTTTCGGAATTACCGGCCCACTTTGGACCAACAATGCCACGAGCGCCGATTGAAGTAGGGTCTGGATCACCATAGTATTTACGGCATGCGTACTACTCTAGTCAACGGACTCGCCGGACTATCGCTCATCGCCGCCGTCACATTTGTGTCTGCCGCCTGCTCCAAAGCCAACGGCCGCCCCGCAGCGGACTCCTCGCTACCCGCAGCTTCGCCAATGGCGGCTTCGGGGGCCATAACCGATTCGCTGGCAAAGGTCGCCGACGCGAGCCGCATCCAGGGATCGCCATCTGCCAAGGTCTGGGTGATCGAGGTCAGCGATTTCCAGTGCCCATACTGCAAGGAGTGGCACGACGCGACGTACAACATGGTCCTCAACGACTATGTAAAGACGGGCAAGGTTCGGATGGCGTATGTGAACTTCCCATTGTCGATTCATGCGCATGCCCACCAGGCTGCTGTCGCGGCAATGTGTGCTGGCGCGCAGGACAAGTTCTGGCCGATGCATGACGCGCTGTTTGCGTCTCAGGCGTCGTGGGAGAAGCAGGCGGATCCAGCTGCATCATTCGATTCGCTCGCGAAATCTGTTGGTGTCAACGAACCGCGGTACAAGTCCTGCCTGACGTCTCCTGCGATCGAAGCGCTCATTGCCGGGGACCAGGAACGCGCGCGCGACGGTGGCGTTACAGCTACGCCGAGCTTCTGGGTTGGCGGCAAACTCATCGAAGGCGCAATTCCGACCGCCGATACGAAAGCTGCCATCGAGCAGGCGCTCGCGGTGGCCAAGTAGAGCCTCGTGTAAGTGAGCGGTCGTCACCGTGACTCCATGGCTTAGCGCGGCCTATCGCGCGGCAGCTCGTGCTGCCGAGCTTGTGAGTCTAGTGACGCCCGCGAGGTCTCAGGGAAAGGTCACCAGGGCATTCACCGCACGCCGCGGAATTCATCGCCGCTATCGCGAATGGGGCGCGGATGGTCGCGACAGTAGCCGCCCCCTGCTTTGGCTGCATGCGGCATCGGTAGGCGAAGGCCTCATGGCACTTCCGCTGCTTCAGGGCGTTCGTCGTGCATTACCGAATGTTCAGATCGCGTACACGTTCTACTCTCCCAGTGCCGAGTCGGTCGCTCAGAAGATGGGCGCCGACTTCACGGACTACCTGCCGTTCGATTCAGTCGTCAGCGCCCGTGTGGCTCTCGATGCACTGGACCCGACTGCACTAGTCTTCACGAAGGGTGATGTGTGGCCGATATTGGTGCGCGAAGCAGCGGCGCAGCAGGTTAGGCTTGCACTTGTAAGCGCTTCGATCCCTGCGTCGTCACAGCGGACCAGCAGAATGGGCGCGATGCTGACGCGTGACGCGTACCGCGCGCTTGATGCAATCGGCGCTGCCAGCGCAGGCGACGCGGAAAGAATTGTCGAGGCAGGCGCACGTGCGAATCGCGTGCGCGTGACTGGCGACACGCGCTATGATCAGGCGTGGGCGCGTGCCCACACGACAACACAGAACATCGCGATCGTCGAAGATCTGACGTCGTCGCGCCCGACGCTTGTTGCGGGCTCGACCTGGCGATCGGATGAACGCGTTCTGTTACCCGCGTGGCTCGCGGTTCACGGAGACATGCCTACGACGCGTTTGATTATCGCGCCGCACGAGCTGGCGTCGGTGCATCTGGAATCTTTGCATCAATGGGCTAGCTCCAACAGGCTTTCCTCAGCGACTCTCGATACCGCGACCGATGAAACAGACGTGGTCATTGTCGATCGCATGGGGGTCCTTGCAGACCTTTATGCAGTAGCCACCGTTGCATACGTTGGCGGCGGATTCCACTCTTCAGGACTCCATTCTCTGGTGGAGCCCGCGGTATTCCGTGCGCCTGTTGTCGTCGGCCCAAACCACGAAGGATCGCGCGATGCGACGATGATGCTGAGCGCGGGCGGCGCAATCAGCGTTGACAGTATTGATGAGATGAGTCGCGCACTGACGCGTCTGTTGAGCGACGAGCGCGAACGGACGGATCGTTCCGACGCGATCGGCTCCGTGGTCTCCGCAGAGCTAGGCGCGGTCGACCGATCCTTCGAGATGGTTCGGGAGTTGCTGAGGGCGGTGTAAGTAAAAGCCCTGCACAAGGTGAACGCCGAGTGATTTGACCATCTCGTATTCCTGCTCGTACTCGACCCCCTCAGCGATCACCATGGCGCCCTGATCATTCGCGAATCGCACGAGCGTCTGCACCAGATCCTGTTTGATGAAGTTGGTGTCGATTCCGTTGATGAGGGAGATGTCGAGTTTGATGAAATCCGGTTCCAGGTTCGCGATTGAACCAAGTCCAGCGTATCCGCTGCCTGCGTCATCGACAGCAAAGCGGAAACCCCGATCCCTGAATGCCTTGAGTCGTTCGCGAAACTTTGGGTAGTCCTTGATGGCGGTGCGCTCGGTGATCTCGATTACGATGTGATGCGCATCAGCGACATCGAGTGCCGTCTCCCCGAACTCCGGATCGGCGAAGTCGTGCGGGTCCACATTTATGAAAAGTGTCTCGCCAGGTTTGAGGAGTTGTTTGATCCCCTCCATCGCCCTGTCGCGGCACAGCCGACTCAGTTCCCAGATCAGCCCTGCCTCGGCAGCAACATCGAACATCATCTCGGGGCGACGTAGCGACCGCATCGAGCCACGCGCCAGCGCTTCGTAGCCGAACACGACACCATCCGCGGCGTTGACGATCGGATGATAATCCACGTACACGGAACGGGTGCGAAGCGTTTCGCGCAGATCATCCACCACGCGAGCACGCTCGCGCTGTTCAAGATTGTGTGCGTTGCTTGCCGCGTCGCGAATACCGCGATACACCACGCGTTCGAAGCGCGCCTTGGGGTTGTACTGAACGAGAGCACGCCCAACATACAGATCAAAGAGCGACGCTATGTCCGCCCCGTGAATCCGGTTGAGCGACTCGCAAATTTCTGCTTGCAATCGAGCCGTAAGCGCTTCGCTCAGATCTCCTTCAGCCTCTTCTCCGTTCGACACGGATTCGACAGGCGGCACGTAAAGCAATAAGTAATCGTCGTCGTTGACATGACTCACAGCGAGCCGCGCCGCGCGAAACGGTGTCTCGGCAAGAATGCGAACGAGTTCGTGCGCCGTCGTGTCGAGCACCGCGTCCAGCTTTTCCCAGCCGTAGATCTCCTCGACTTTTGCATAGCGATCAAAGTTGAGGTACAGGATCACGAGTGCACCACGATCCTGGACCGCGCTTCTGAGGTTGTCTATCGCCGTAGCGAGGGTTGGCAGCGAGTTGCGCGCGTCCTTTGCGGGTAGAGCCCTGGCAGCCGCGGCGATTGAGTCGCCGACACGCCGGCCGAGCGGAGGTCCGCCGGTAAATGGGCCCGTCACGCCTGCGTGGACGGAGTCATCGGCGCGTCGGGGCTCGCCGGAGCTGTTACACCGGCTGCGAGCGCAGCAGCGTTGCGCCGGACAGCAGTCAGAAGCTTGGCAAGCTCCAGCGGTTTCTCCAGGAAATCATCAGCGCCTGATTGCAACGCCACTCGCCTGTCGGATAGTTGATCGCGCGCGGTCAACATTATTACACGCGTCGTCAGAGCGCGCGCTGGATCACTTTTGATGGTGCGACACACTTCCCAGCCATCCCGACCGGGCATCATCACGTCCAGAATGATGACATCGAAAGGATCGTGGTTGCACCTGGCAATTGCGTCGTCACCGTCGTGCGCCACCGCGACGACGAAATCGTTCGTCGATTCGAGGTAGTTGCGAACGATTTCGGCATTGTCGTGGTTGTCGTCGACCACGAGTACGCGAAGTGGCTGCTGGGACATTGATCCGCTGGCTGCGAGAGAGTCGGGGAGTGACTCCTCAAAAGATGGCAAAAGGGGGACCATCCTGCAGAAGGCATCTCGCAGAACATCGTCAATCCAGCAAGGCGGGAATCCATCTTTTGGAGGCCATCCCGCAGAGGCTCGGCATTCTCGCGAAGGCGGGGGTCCATCTTTGGCCAGTCATCCCGCAGAAACTCGTCATTCCCGCGAAGGCGGGAATCCATCTTTGGGCAGTCATCCCCCAGACGCTCGTCATTCCCGCGAAGGCGGGTATGACGAGGCGGTGGTGCGCGTCGAAGACTCGTCCGTGGATCCCGCCATACGGCGGGATGACTGCGCGGCTCGCGCGCGGGACGACTACGCGGCCAACGGGATGACCACGACTCAGCCCTGCCGAACCGCGGCGAATCAGGCCGCCGAAGCCTTCTCGGTGACTACCCTGACGTGGTCGTCGACGACTTGCAGGAAGCCGCCCTCGACGTGAAAGCGGTGCGCTGTGGCGGAACCGAGGCGAAGTTCACCGTTGCCGAGTACGGTCATCATGGCGGCGTGGCCGGTGAGAATGCCGACCTCGCCGTCGAACGCGGGAGCGACGACCGAATCGGTCTCGCCCTCGAAAAGAACGCGCTCTGGTGAGATCACTGATACGCGAAGCATTACTCAGCCCTTGAGCTTGGTTGCGTTGGCGATCACGTCGTCGGCGCCGCCGGCCATGAAGAACGCCTGCTCGGGATACTGATCGAGCTCACCAGCTGCCAGTCGTTCGAATGACGAGATGGTTTCCTCAAGCTTGACGTACTTGCCGGGAATGCCCGTGAACTGTTCAGCTACTGCGAACGGCTGCGACATGAAACGCTGCAGACGACGCGCGCGACCGACGACGAGCTTGTCGTCTTCCGACAGTTCGTCCATACCGAGAATCGCGATGATGTCCTGTAGCTCGCGGTAGCGCTGGAGGATTCTCTGCACGTCGGTCGCAACCTTATAGTGGCGGTCGCCAAGAATGGCGGCGTCAAGGATGCGCGAGGACGATGCAAGCGGATCGACGGCCGGATAGATACCGAGCTCGGTGATCGCGCGAGAAAGAACAACCGTCGCGTCAAGGTGAGCAAACGCGGTGGCGGGCGCCGGATCGGTGATGTCGTCGGCGGGTACGTAGATCGCTTGAACCGATGTGATCGATCCGTTACGAGTCGATGTAATACGCTCCTGCAGATCGCCCATTTCCGTTGCGAGCGTCGGCTGGTATCCAACGGCGCTCGGCATGCGGCCGAGGAGGGCGGAAACTTCGGATCCTGCCTGCGTGAAGCGGAAAATATTATCGATGAAGAGAAGAACGTCCTGGTTCTCGACGTCGCGGAAATATTCGGCGACCGTGAGTCCGGACAACCCGACGCGGAGGCGCGCACCGGGCGGCTCGTTCATCTGACCGTAGATCAGAGCAACGGAGTCGAGAATGCCCGCTTCCTTGAACTCGATGTAGAGATCGTTTCCTTCACGAGTACGCTCACCAACGCCACAGAAGACGGAACGACCACCGTGTCCCTTCTGAACGTTGTTGATGAGTTCCTGAATGATGACCGTCTTGCCTACGCCGGCACCGCCGAAGAGTCCGATCTTTCCACCCTTTACGAACGGGGCGATAAGATCGATGACCTTGATGCCGGTTTCGAAAACTTCGGTCTTGGCTTCGAGGTCCGAGAACTTTGGTGGCGCGCGGTGGATTGGCCAGCGAACCGCGTCTGCCGCGATCGGGGCACCGTTGTCGACGGGTTCGCCGATAACGTTCAGGATGCGACCGAGCGCCGCCGCTCCAACCGGAACCATGATCGGCGAGCCCGTATCGATCACGTCCATGCCGCGTTCGACACCGTCAGTGGTGGACATGGCGACTGCGCGAACCTGATTCCGCCCAATGTGCTGCTGCACTTCGACGGTTACATCGATCGGCGTACCAGCCTCCGTAGTGCCCTTGATGCGAAGTGCGTTGTACAGCTCTGGCAGGTGATCGGCCTCGAACTCGACGTCAAGTACGGGTCCTATGACCTGGATGATCTTGCCTGTGTGCGTTTCAGTTTCGATTGCGGTCGTCATGAATTGGTATCCGGTTTTTTAAACTTCGTCGCGTAGAACAGATGGGCACGGGGTCCACCGGTACAGCGTCATTCCAGTGCTGCTGCGCCGCCGACAATCTCGGCGATTTCCTGCGTGATCTGCGCCTGACGAGCACGATTGTACGTGCGCCTCAGATCGCTGATGATATCGGTCGCGTTGTCTGTTGCGCTCTTCATTGCGGTACGGCGTGCACTCTGCTCACCAGCTACGGTTTCAACCAGCGCACGATACACGGAGTTTCGTACGTAAAGCGGCAGCAATTCGGTGAGAATCGCGTCCGCGGACGGTGCAAGGATGTAATCACGCGCCATAGCATTCCGCTTTGGCGGCGTAACTGGTAACACACGGTCCGCAGTGGGTGGCGTTGAAAGCGCGGAATTGAATTTGGCGTAAACGACGTAAACCGCGTCGAGCGTACCGTTCGTGAAATCGTCGATCAACACATCGGCAAGCCCACGCGCATCGCTCGCTGTGGGTCGATCCGTGATGTCGGTACGTGCAACCTTCAGCGTGCGGCCGAGATAGCGAAAGAAGCCAATTCCCTTTCGCCCGACGACGTGCATTTCGATCTCTGTACCTTCGGACTCGAGTTGCTGAACCAGAACACGCGCTTCCTTGATCAGATTGGCGTTGAAGCCACCAGCGAGGCCGCGGTTTGATGTCAGCAGCAGGACAGCGGCGCGACGAATCTTCGCCGGCTGCCGCAACAGCGGAAACTGCTCAGCTAGGTCCGGAGAGTAGAGATCGGAAATCACTTCTGCCAGCGTGTTCGCGTACGGACGCGCTGCAACCACGCGATCCTGGGCACGTTTCATCTTTGACGTGGCAACCATCTCCATCGTGCGCGTGATCTTGCGCGTGTTCTCGACGGATTTGATTCGCCCTTTTAGCTCGCGTCCTTTCGCCATGCTTGGGTGTTGTGACCTGTATGCGGAAGTTGATCGTGTGGACTGCTACGCGGTCTTCTTTCGCGTACCGTTGTAGCTCTCTATCGCGCGCTTGAGCTCTGCTTCGTTGTCCTTGGAGATGACCTTCTCCGTGCGAATCTTGTCGCCGACCTGCGGAAACTGCGCCGACATGAACTGGAGAAAACCACTTTCCCATGCACGGATTTCCGCGACCGGGACCTCGTCCACGAAGCCGTTTGTAACCGCGTAGATCACCATTACCTGGAGCTCGACAGGCATTGGCTGGTACTGCGGCTGCTTGAGGATCTCGACGGTCCGGGCGCCGCGATCGAGTTGCTTCTTGGTCGCGGCATCAAGATCGGAAGCAAAGGAAGCAAAGGCCTCCAGCTCACGGTACTGCGCGAGGTCGAGTCGAAGACGGCCAGCGACTCCCTTCATCGCCTTGGTCTGCGCTGATCCACCGACGCGTGACACTGAAATACCCACGTTCACTGCCGGTCTGACACCAGCGTAGAACAGGTCGGCCTCAAGGAAGATCTGTCCGTCTGTGATCGAAATCACGTTCGTCGGGATGTAAGCCGATACGTCGCCGGCCTGCGTCTCGATGACGGGAAGCGCCGTGAGCGATCCGCCTGCAACGAGAATTGTCTTGCCATCCACCACGCTTGGATCTTCGCTCATCTTCGCAGCCCGTTCGAGCAGGCGACTGTGAAGGTAGAAGACGTCGCCCGGGTATGCTTCGCGTCCTGGCGGACGACGGAGTACCAGCGAAATCTGGCGATACGCGGCGGCCTGTTTGGACAGATCGTCGTATACGCACAGCGTGGCCTTCCCTTCGTTGTACATGAAGTACTCGGCCATCGCGCAACCAGAATACGGCGCGATGTATTGCATTGGTGCGGGGTCGGCAGCGCTGGCCACCACGACAATCGTGTAGTCCATCGCACCGGCTTCACGCAGACGCTCGACGACGCCGGCGACCGTTGATGCCTTCTGGCCGATCGCGACGTAAACGCAGATGACGCCGGTTCCCTTCTGATTCAGGATCGTGTCAACCGCGATTGCAGTCTTGCCCGTTCCACGATCGCCGATGATGAGCTCGCGCTGACCGCGGCCGATCGGGATCATCGCGTCGACAGCCTTCAGTCCGGTCTGGAGTGGCTCCTTGACTGGTTGGCGAACGATGATGCCGGGGGCTTCGCTCTCTACCTTGCGAGTGTGCTTGGCAGCGATCGGACCGCGCTCGTCCAGTGGACGTCCGAGGGCGTCAACAACTCGGCCGATCATCTCGGGTCCAACGGGGACTTCGAGCACGCGGCCTGTGCGGCGGACGTGATCGCCTTCCTTAAGGACGAGATAATCGCCGAGGATCACGGCGCCGATGTTATCCTCTTCGAGGTTCAACGCCAGGGCGGTGATTATGTCGCCAGTTTCGGACGACGTGACGTTCAACATCTCGCCTGCCATGGCCTTGGAGAGGCCGTAGATGCGGGCGATACCGTCTTTCACTTCGAGGACCGTGCCTACTTCCTCAACCTTCAGGTCATTGAGGTCAGCGGCTTCGATCTCACGGAGGAGGATGTCCTTGATTTCGCCAGGACGGAGCGCGGTGTCAGTGGCCATGTTTTGAGCGGGAATTTTATGCTTGGGGAGAGCTTGTGAAACTTATCACAAGCCCTCTT
>JBDTAZ010000199.1:0-3090 GCA_039924325.1 Gemmatimonadaceae bacterium | reverse complement strand
TGGATTTATCGTAGATCTTGCCGTCGGTGAGGCGTTCGCGCAAATCCTCGGCGGAGAGATCGATGTTGATCACCTGATCGGCGCGCGCGACTACCCAATCGGGGACAGTCTCGCGTACGGTAACACCAAGCGTGCTCTGTACGACATCGTTGAGTGATTCGAGATGCTGCACATTGACGGCGGATATCACGTTGATGCCATTGTCCAGAAGCTCAAGCATGTCTTCCCACCGCTTGCGGTGCTTGGAGCCGGGCACAGTTGTATGTGCGAGCTCATCGACGATCGCAACTTCAGGGTCACGTGCGATTATGGCGTCAACGTCCATCTCTTCGAGTGTCGCTCCGCGATAGACCACCTGTCTGCGCGGAACGATCTCGATGTCGCGAATCTGCGCTTCCGTATCGGCTCGGCCATGCGTCTCGACGAAGCCGATCACCACGTCAACTCCTCGGCGCTTCAGGTCGTGTGCTTCGACCAACATGCGGTACGTCTTGCCGACGCCGGCCGCGGAGCCGATGTACACCTTGAGACGGCCGCGTGTGTGCTGGCGGACGAGCTGCAGGAAGTCTGGTCCACCCGCCGGGCGGGGGGCCAGTGACTCCTGTTGCTCGTTCGACCTTTCCATCAGAACGTCATTCCGAACGACGTAACCGCGAAACCATCGTCCCGCGAAAGCGAATTCGGGCTGCTTGTCGGGTCCGGGAAGATCGGGTTGCGCGCACTGAACGCGCGTAGCTCGGTCCGCCAGATCAACCGGGGCTGTGGAGACACGTCCACGCCGATCGATGCGCCAGCACTCCGAAACGAGGTCGCACCTGTCGGAACGACGATCAGAACCTGGCCCGGATCTCCGAAGTATTCCACTCTGCCGTTTAGTGCGACAGTCGGGGACACCTGGTAGCGGCCAACAAGGACGGCACCACGCCACGTGTCCTCGGCGGTACCAGAGGCGCGCTTCTGGACGCCGTAGTCGTATGTCGCAGCAAGGCCGAGTGCATCCGTGAGCTGCATCTTCGCTATCACTTCGTTGAATATGCGCAGCCGCGACGGAAGCGAATCCGGCTGCTCGTTGCCAACGAAGTTGTCGTAGGACAGTGTGACGCGTGTGTTGGCAGCATAGTCGAGCCTGACGACCACCCCCTTGTCCGAGTTTGTCTCGGAGATGTTCTGCCATCCATTCATCACGACGAAAGTGGACGTCAGCTTCGACGTCGTCTGCCACACTGCGCGGACACCCGACTGGTAGTACGGCGTATAGTCTGAGACGAGAGACCGGCTGTAGTTCCAGTTGTCGCGCGAGATGAAGCTTTCGTTTCCGATCGGGGAAAAGAAGATGCCGCCATCAACCCAGAGCTTGTCGGCAACCTTGTAACCCGCGAACGCCTCCTGAATGAATCTGCTCACGTCCGGCCCGCTCACGGCACCGTTCGCCGGCTCTCCGGCGTAGTTGGCCTGTACCGATGTGCCAGCCTGCAGTGCCAGCCGCCCATGAATTCGAGGGCCATCGAGCCGGGCCTCTACGAACGCGAGGTTGATGTTGAACTCGTTATGCCGCGCAGGTTGGGTGGTGTAGGACCGATCGAAGTTCGCCGGACGATCGAAGTCGTAGGCGTAATATCCATCCACGAACGCACCGAAGGTCGTCTTGATGGACGTGTCCGCGGCTACGGACTTCGCACTATCGGTGGCTACCCGCCGCGCGGTACTGTCGCGTGACTGCGCCATCGCCTGGCTCCATGCGATCAGTATGGTGAGGCAGACGGGAATCGCCCGAACGCGCACTATTCTCGACACTATATGCCTCTGCTCTCGCTTTCATGCGAGCTCGTAGCAACAGGCCTAACGGGAAAGGCGGAGTCGAGCGCCATGTTGAGAAGAAGTACGTTCACGCGCGGCTCACCTAGAAAACCCAACTGCCGTTGCTCGGTATGTTGCAGAACCAGCGCGTGAATCGCATCCGGGCTCGCGCGTCGCGCGCGTGCAACGCGTGCCACCTGTAGCGCCGCGGTCGCCGGAGAGATGTGCGGATCGACACCTGATGCCGATGACGTGACGAGATCGGCAGGGATATTGTCCCTGACAGCGCCATCCAGTTTTACTGCACTGTCCACAGCCTGGGTGATGAGCGTATCGGCAAGCTTCCTGTCGGTTGGTCCTTTGTTCGTGCCGCCCGATAGCGTGTCGTCGTAGCCATTGCCGGCAGCCGAGGGACGCCCGTGGAAATACTCCGCGCGAGAGAAGCTCTGACCGATCAGAGCGCTTCCGACCACCTGACCATTCGCATTCGTGATGAGTGAGCCGTTGGCCTGGCGCGGGAAGATGATCTGGGCAAGCGCGGTCACGATGCCGGGATATATCAAGCCCGTCACGATCATCAGCGCGAATGTCGCGACGATCGCAGGGCGAAGCTGTTTGCGAAGCATTGATGTCATTGATCTGCTCCTCCTATATCAGGTGTGTGACGACGAGCAGCATGTCGATGAGCTTTATGCCGATGAATGGCACGATGATGCCACCCAAGCCGTAGATGAGCAGGTTGCGGCGAAGGATCACCGACGCTGCTGCCGGCCGGTACTTCACTCCGCGGAGTGCAAGCGGTATCAGTGCGACGATGATGAGTGCGTTGAATATCACGGCGCTCAGGATCGCCGACTGCGGCGAGTGAAGCCGCATGATGTTGAGCGCCTGAAGCGCAGGATATGTGACGAGAAACATCGCCGGAATGATGGCGAAGTACTTGGCCACGTCGTTTGCGATCGAGAACGTGGTTAGTGAACCGCGCGTCATGAGTAGTTGCTTGCCGATCTCCACGACTTCGACGAGCTTGGTGGGGTTGGAATCGAGGTCGATCATGTTGCCCGCTTCCTTGGCAGCCTGAGTGCCCGTGTTCATTGCAACACCAACATCCGCCTGTGCGAGTGCCGGCGCGTCGTTGGTCCCGTCACCAGTCATTGCCACCAGCTTCCCGCCCGCCTGTTCCCGGCGAATGAGCGCCATCTTGTCTTCGGGTTTGGCCTCTGCGAGGAAGTCGTCCACACCGGCCTCGCGCGCTATCGACGCGGCTGTCAGCGGATTGTCGCCGGTGATCAT
>JBDTAZ010000198.1:0-20976 GCA_039924325.1 Gemmatimonadaceae bacterium | reverse complement strand
GGGCCATACTGCGATGCCGGTCGCGATCGAGAAGCTCGGCATAATCGGTTCCGGTTTCATGGGAGCTGGCATCGCTGGAGTTGCGATCCAGAAGGGCACGATTGTCCGCATGAAGGACTCGGACTGGCCCCGCATTGGAAAGGGCCTGAGTGCGATAAGCAGTGTCGTGAAAGAACGGCTTGCGAAGCACCAGATCACCCGCGTCCAGTATGCTGACACCATGTCGCTCGTCACCGGTACGATTGACTACAGCGGATTCGCGAACGCCGACCTTGTGATCGAAGCTGTGTTCGAAGATCTGGATGTGAAGCACGCGGTGCTTCGCGAAGTCGAGGAAGTGGTGAAACCGCAAGCGATTTTCGCGACGAACACTAGCACGATTCCGATAACGCGTATTGCCGAGGTGTCGCGTCGACCCGAGCGCGTGCTCGGGATGCACTTCTTTTCGCCTGTCAACAAGATGCCGTTGCTCGAAGTCATCGTGACACCTCGTACATCGGATGCCGTCACCGCAACCGCGGTTTCGTATGGCAAGAAGCTCGGCAAGACTGTGATTGTAGTGAACGATGCACCCGGATTTTACGTCAATCGGATCCTCACGCCGTACATCAGCGAGGCCGGGCGACTGCTAGACGAGGGTGTCACGATCGAGGCAATCGACAAGGCACTTGTCGACTTCGGCTTTCCGGTTGGTCCGGTTACTCTGGTCGATGAAGTTGGGCTCGACATAGCCGGCAAGGTTGGACACATAATGTTCGAGGAATACGGCGAACGCTTCGAGCAGCCACAGGCGCTCCGCAGCGTGATCGATTCCGGACGTTTCGGTCGCAAGTCGCGGAAGGGCTTCTACGTATATGATGAATTGGGAAGGAAGGGAGGGGTCGACAGCTCCGTTTACGAGGTCTTCGCCCCTGGCAGGCAGCACACGGAGCTCGCCGAAGAGGACATTCAGCGTCGCACCGTGTTCGCGATGCTGAACGAGGCAGCCAGGTGCCTCGAAGATGAGATAATCCGCTCTCCTCGTGATGGTGACGTAGGGGCGGTATTCGGAATCGGCTTTCCTCCGTTCCGGGGCGGCCCATTCCGATACATGGACAGCCTGGGTCTGGACTCGCTTCTGCAACAACTGGATGATCTGAACGTAAGGTTTCCGGGGAGATTCGAAGCAGCACCGATTCTCCTTCAGATGGCCCGGTCGAATTCGCGCTTCTACCCGTAGAACCAACTCACCACCCACGTCATGACCCAAACGAGCACTCGCGCATTACGCGGCATAGCGGTCGCTGCGGCCGTTTCACTCGTAGTCGCGTGCGCGGCGCGACTCAATCCGTCGAAGCCGAATTTTCCGCTGCCGGAGACTCGCGCAGAGGCAACGAATTACAACCAGACTTCGACGTACGCCGATGTCATAGCGTTCATGAATGGGCTGCGCTCCCGGAACGCTCCGATCGCCTTCGGTGTGATCGGCAAGACGACGGACGGTCGCGACATACCATATATGATTTTGTCCAGACCGATGGTCACGACCCCCGAGCAGGCGCGTGCGCTTGGCCGGCCTATCGTGTACGTCAATGCCAACATTCACGCGGGCGAGGTTGAAGGGAAGGAGGCATTGCTCGCGCTGGTCCGCGACCTGACGTACCAACACGGCCCGAACGTGCTCGATTCGCTTGTCCTCATCGCCATCCCCATCTACAACGCTGACGGCAACGAAAACTTCAAGGACGAAGCCATCAACAGGGGGGAACAGAATGGTCCTGCGCTCGTAGGCCAACGACCGAACGGACAGGGCCTTGACCTGAATCGAGACTACATCAAGGCGGAGGCGCCCGAAACTCGTGCCGCGCTCGCCATGTTCGACAAGTGGGATCCCGATGTCTATGTCGATCTGCATACCACCGATGGTAGCCTCCACGGATTTGCGCTCACATATTCTCCGTCCTTGAATCCCGCATCGTACGCGCCTGGATTTGCCGGTACGCTCACCAGAGACACGATGCTCCCGGAAATCCGCGCACGGATGCACAATCGCGGATATGAGATTTTCGACTACGGCAACTTTGGCTCCGGCTACGGCCGCGAGGCGCTGACTGATACGGTGAAGAACGGCTGGCGCACATACGAACACTTGCCGCGGTACGGTACGAACTACTACGGCATTCGCGGTCGCATTTCCATCCTGAGCGAAGCCTACTCGCACGATCCATTCAAGCGTCGCGTTGCTTCTACATACGCGTTTGTTCAGGAAATTCTTTCTGCCACAGCACGACACTCCGCCGAAATCGAGCGGATCCGTTCGACCGCCGACAACGTTCAGGAGCGCGAAGTTCCCATTCGGTCACAGATGACGACCAAGCCGTTCGACGCTCCAATCCCGTTCGAGGTGTTGCAACGAACGGGCGATTCGACGCGCACGCAGGCTGGATTGACGAAGGGTATTCGTCGCACTGGCCGCTTCATTACGCAGGTGATGCCAGTGTATGACCGGTTTGAGCCGACGTTGTTGATCGAGAAGCCGGATGCGTACATACTGCCTAACGACCCAAAGGTCATCGCGCTGCTCAAGTTGCACGGCTTGACGGTCATGCCGTTTCTTCCGCAGTCGTCCGCCGGTCGCGTTTCCACGTTCATCGTGGATTCCGTTGTCAAATCGCCGCGCGCTTTCCAGGGACATAACGAAACGCGGATCACCGGCGCGTGGAGCGCTCCATCGGCGTCGAATATGCCGAGTGGAAATCCGGAGGGTTATGTAATCGTCGACGCTACGGGGCGCTTCGGTCCCCTGGCCGCATATATACTCGAGCCACAGTCGGATGACGGGCTCGTCGATTGGAACTTCCTCGACGCCGACATAAAGTCGGGCACGCCGTTCCCGGTAACTCGCCTCTACAAGTAACATGATCCGTAACGCACTGTTGTATCTGTCCAACCAGCCGCGGGTATTCAAGTTCGTCAAGACGAACCGCCTCGCCAAGGGATTCGCATCCCGATTCGTGGCTGGCGAAACGCTGGACACCGCCGTACCGGCCGTTCGCGAGCTGAATCGACGCGGAATCACCGCGTCGCTCGATCTCCTCGGTGAGAGCGTTCACAACGAAGCAGAGGCTCGCGCCGCGGGCGCAGAGTATCTCAAGATCCTGGACCGAATAGCACGCGAGAAACTCGACGCGAATGTCAGCGTGAAGCTCACGGCCATGGGTCTCGATGTGTCCGAGGAATTGTGCATATCGATCATGTACGACGTGCTCGAACGAGCACGCAAGTACGAAAGCTTCGTCCGGCTGGACATGGAAGCCAGCGGGTACACGCAGAAGACACTCGAGCTTTTCGAGAATCGCCTGTATCCGGAGTTTCGCGGAACTGTGGGCGTCGTTCTTCAGTCGTATCTATATCGTACACAGGCGGATGTCGAGCACATGAACACACTCGGCGCTCGTGTTCGTATCTGCAAGGGTGCATACAAGGAGCCGGCTGCAGTCGCCTTTCCCGAGAAAAAGGACGTGGACGTCAACTATGTAAAATGCATGCAGGAGTTGATGCTCGACGGAAACTATCCGGGCATTGCGACGCACGATGAAGCGATAATCGAAGCCGCCAAGGTCTATGCTCGCGAGAACCACATCAAGCCGGATCAGTTCGAGTTCCAGATGCTTTACGGTGTTCGTCGCGACCTGCAGGAGAAGATTGTGAACGAAGGCTGGCGCATGCGCTGCTACGTCCCATTCGGTACCCAGTGGTATCCATACCTGATGCGACGCCTGGCCGAGCGACCCGCAAATGTCGCGTTCATGACGGGCAACATACTCAAGGAGATGGTGCGCGGCCGACGTTGAGCCGCCACCACGACCCGTATGGGCCGATTCCTTCCTGCCAATCACGATGCTGGTGACGCCAACACGATTGGCGGATATCGTGCGGTGCATGCACGACCTGCTGCGTTCGAAGGAAAGGACGGTGCGTCGTACAGCGTCGAACTCGTCGCCGATGAAGTTCAGGACCAGCGCGGACGCTTTGGCGCGTACATCCTTTTCATTCGATGGCGCACCGGAGATCCGGTAGCGGCGGGTCATCTCGAAACCGACTACATCGCATTCGGTGAGTCCGACGCAGATGCGCTTGCGGCACTCGGTGGAACACTCCTGAACGATGTGAAGCGCACACTCGATGAATTGATTACGCTGGCGGATACACCGACCCGACCCTGGTACGACGTCATGCGAGATTCGTGACACGTACCCCCAGAAAAATCGATGAAAACGCCGACGGCCCGCTTCACTCCGGCCGCGTTCTTTCTGGTACGGGAGGAGTCTGGCAGGTACGAGACGATCTAGGCGGCATTCGTGACGCGTCGCTTCGTGGACGGCTCAAGCTGATCAGTGATTCCGGAGTCAAACTCTCGGTTGGCGACAATGTGAAGCTGATCGAGGGAGAGCGCGGCGATGGCTGGATGATCACCGAGATCGATCCGCGTTCGTCGCAGCTCGCACGTCGCGAGCCGGGCGGTCGTATCGGCGAACGCGTCGTCGTTGCCAATCTCGATCAGGTTGTCGTTGTGTTCGCAGCCGCGAATCCGGAACCGCATCCGCGTATGCTTGATCGATTCCTGGTGATTGCCGAAGCGAATTCCCTCGCTTCGCGCATCGTGATCAACAAGTCGGAACTTGCACCGGAGCGGGCCACTCGAGCGCGCTTCGCGGACTATCAGGCCGCTGGTTATCCCGTGCACTTTACGAGTGTCGCGAAGGCGACCGGACTCGATCAGCTTCACATCGCGTTCGATGGGAAGACGAGCGCGCTGAGCGGACCATCTGGCGTCGGCAAATCCTCGCTCATGAATGCCCTTTATCCCGGACTCAATCTTCGCGTCGGGGATATCAGCGAGTCAGTGAACAAGGGTCGGCACACGACCGTCGGCGCCATAATGCACCCTCTGCCCGGCGGCGGCTATGTCGCTGACACGCCGGGTTTGCGCGAGGTCGGTGTCTGGGGCCTCAAGCCAGTCGACCTGCCGGACTGTTTTCCTGAGTTTCGGCCATTCGTACACGAGTGCAAGTTCGGCGACTGCTCACACCTGTCAGAACCCGGCTGCGCAGTGATTGCCGCTGTCGCGGCTGAATCGGTGAGCGCGGCCAGGTATGATAGTTATTCGCGACTTAGAATCGAACTCGCGGAAACGGAGAAGCGTTGGAGCAAGAAGACTCTCTGATCGTCGTTCGTCCGGTCTTGCGAATCGTTCGCGCGACATCCAGCGAGTATTCGGCGGACACTTACTCCGCTTTCAGGACGCTCGTGCTGCGCGTGATGAAGAGCAGCGTGATCGCGCCTGAAATAATGATCGTCATGACGTCCGAGAGCAGATGGCCGCGCCACAATGCGGCGCGCGCTGCCTGAATCAGCTGGCTGACCAGGAGCTTGTGCGCCCCCACATCCAGAGCGCCTGCAAGTGCGCCTGACATCGCGGCGCCGAGCGCGAGCATCCCACGACCAGTGAGCTGACCGCGGCCGCGTCCGGAGGCCAACAGGGCCGCCCAGCAGCCCAGCGCCGCGACCGCTGTCCGTTCGGCGAGTTGTACGGCCGAGTTGACCCAGAGGTAAGTCATGATCCCCGGTCCCATCATTCGGCGAAGGAAGAGATTTATCGGGATGAAGCCGACGGCAAATGATATGACCGCATACGCCAGCGCAAAAAGCGCGACAGTTGCCGAGACGCGGATCGTCTTGCGCGTGCCGGAGGAATAGAGATGACCTCTGGAATCGTCTTTGTTCATGGTTCTGATATGACTTGGAAAGCCGGCGATCGGTCACCAGCCCGGCAGCAGACGGACGATTTCCTCCGACCCGCTTTCCACATATTTGTGCGGAAGGCTATGCCGGTCGCGCGATTGTGGGGTGCGCCGAGAGCGCGTCGGCGAGGGCCGAAATTGTGCGCGGATCGTCCGGCGTTGCGGTGTACGGGACCGAGATCACAGGAACCGTGAGAAGCAATTCCTTGAGCAGCGCCAGGTTGGTGCGCTCCGCAGTGCCGCCCCGTTCCTGAGTCAGCGTGGTGAGGATCACAGCACGCGTCCTCAGTCCGTGCGCTTTTGCAATCCGGAAGGTCGTGAGTACCTGGTTCACGGTACCGCCTCGATTCGGTGCGACTATCACGAGATCAAGGCCCCATCGCAAGAAGAGCGTCGCAAAATTTTCAGTTTCCGTGATTGGCACGAGCAGCCCGCCGGAATCCTCGACGACGACCGCATCACTCAGTGCGCAGAGTTCGGCGAATGCACGATCGAGAATGCCAGTGTCGATCGGCGAACGCGCTCTACGAGCGGCGACCAGGGGCGCGGCAGCGTCCTCAAACGTGTATGGCTGGACAAGTTGCGCAGGATAAGGCACTCGGCAGGCGGCCAGCAGTCGTTTGATCTCGTCCGTGCCGCTCCTTCCGATTGGTTTCATCGGCGCGACGCGCGCTCCGGTCTCCCGCATCGCGACTATTATGGCGGATGCTACGACCGTTTTGCCGACGCCGTTATCGGTACCAACGACGCCAAGACGCGTCAGCGCGATGCCAGGAATGGTTGGATCCGGGGAGGGTGGGTCAGTCTCTCTGAGTCAGGCTTTGGCCGCCGACGCTGGCGCGTGCTTGTCACCGTTCAGCGTGAGCGTCCAGTCGACCGGGATATCCTGTCGCAACGAGTCGCGAACTGAACAATATTTGTTTATCGCCAGGTCAATAGCACGCTCCGCGTGTACTCGTTCGATCCCAGCGCCGTTGATATCAAAATTGAGCGTCGCGCTTGCGAGTCGCTTGGGTGTCCCGTCAACTCGGGTCGCTTGCAGGTCGACTTCCAGTGACTCGACCGGCGTCTTGCGCTTGGCGAGGATGTCAACGACATCAACCGAAACACACCCGCCCAGAGCGGCAAGAAGTGTGGTCACCGGACCCGTTCCGGTTTTCCCACTAACGTCCATCCGAATGGTCGGAGTGTCGGGCCCACTCGCATCGAATCTGTGCTCGCCGGCCCAAACCACTTTGGCGGAAGCTGGTATGGTGCCGCTCATGAACCTATCTCGATAGGAGCGCGCACGCTGTTGCCCCATTCTGTCCAGGAGCCGTCGTAGTTGCGTACGCTCGGGTAGCCCAGCAGATACTTGAGCACGAACCAGGTATGCGCCGATCGTTCGCCGATTCTGCAGTAAGTAATGACATCGTCCGAGGCAGAGAGACCCTGCTCACGCTCGTAGATCGCGCGTAGATCTGGAGCAGACTTGAACGTTGCATCCGCGTTCGCCGCGCGAGCCCACGGTACCGAGCGCGCGCCAGGAATGTGGCCACCGCGCAGAGTGCCTTCCTGCGGATAATCCGGCATGTGCGTCCGCTCGCCACTGAATTCCTGAGGGCTGCGTACGTCGAGCAGTGGCTTGTTGTCCTTCGACTGCTTGAGCGCATCGTCGAAGAACGCGCGGATCTGTTCGTCGGATCGCGCTGGCGCGTTGTACGATGTGCTGGGGAACGACGGTCGATCCGTCGTCATCTGACGTCCTTCAGCCTCCCATTTGGCGCGGCCGCCATCGAGAAGGCGAGCATTTTTGAAGCCGAACAGCTGGAAAACCCAGAAGGCATACGTGGCCCACCAGTTGTTCTTGTCGCCGTAGAAGATCACCGTTTTGGACTCATCGACCCCGCGTGCGCGGAGGACTTCCTGGAACTGCGCACTCCCGACGTAATCGCGAATGACCTGGTCGTTCAGGTCAGCATGCCAGTCGAGCTTCTGTGCGCCGGGTATGTGCCCGACCTCGTACAGCAGCACGTCCTCATCGCATTCGACAATCCTTATCGAGTCATCGTCGATGTGTTCGGCCAGCCATTCGGTGCTCACGAGGACTTCGGGGTGGGCGTAGTGCTTGGCGGCGATTCCGGGATCTATGGCGTGCATAAACATCAGTTTATGGAAGGGTGATTCGTACTCAATTACTATACGTGGAATATGGCACTCTTACCGCGTCCGATGGAAACGTACTCGCGCCATGTCATCGTTTGCACCGGTGGCTACTGCTCGCCAGATCGACGTGGACGGGCACTGTATTCGTTGTTGGCAACACTGCTTCAACGCGAGGGTTTGCTGTTCGGGCCGAATCGAGTGAAGCGAGGCGAGACGCCCTGCCTGGGCGTATGCGAATGCGGTCCAATTGTGGTTGTCTATCCTGAGGGCGTCTGGTATGGAGCTGTCACGCCCGCCTTGCTGGAACGCATCGTCGTCGAGCACCTTAAGGGCGGTCACGAGGTCGAGGAAGCAGTCTTCCACCGAATTTCCGCCAGACCCTCGCCGAACGCTGGCGAGTAATTGCCGTGACGCGTTCCGGGCCGTCGTCGCCATAGCCACGCGTTAAATTTGAAAGGCTTGACGAACCCTATCGATCCACGACGGCTCGCCCTTGGGGCGGCGCAAAAACTTCTTTTTGACGGACGTGACCCCGAGACGATCCTGAGTCGGATCGCCAATATGGGAAACGAACCGTCCCAACCCTCGTATCGCCCTATGTCACGACCCCGCGACAGAATTCTCGCCAACCTCGACGACATGTATCGTGAGGCGTTCGAGCGCGCAAAGGCTACTGGTGATCAATCCCAGATGGCCACTCTCGATTTCGCGTACCGTCGCGAACAGCTGTACTTCGAGATCCTGCTCGATGTACGCGATGCGATGGAACGAAAATAGGCGCTGACAGTTGATCGCGGAGATTCTTGATTCTCCGCTGCTGCCATGGATCGCGTTCAACGCAGCCGTACTGGTGGCGCTCGCAATCGACCTCGGCGTTTTCAGCAGCAACAAGAAGCTCTCTGTAAAGGAGGCGGCAGCCCGTAGCGCCGTCTGGGTTTCGCTTGCGCTGATTTTCGCCGCTGGAGTTTTCTACTTTCAAGGTCACCTTGCTGGTGTCGAGTTCATCACGGGTTATCTCGTTGAGTACTCGCTCTCTGTCGACAATATCTTCGTCATCGTACTCATCTTCTCCTACTTCAACATCAAGGAGAAGTACCAGCATCGCGTGCTGTTCTGGGGTATCCTCGGCGCACTCGTGATGCGCGGCGCGATGATCGCTGCCGGCGCTGCGTTATTCAATCGGTTCGAGTGGATCACATACGTATTTGGAATATTCCTGGTGATCACTGGCATCCGGATGGGAATGGGAGGGACCAAGCATGTCGATCCCGGCGCCAATCCTGTTCTGAAGCTCGTGCGTCGGATCATTCCCGTATACAACGAGTACGAGGGCGAACATTTCTTTGTGCGCACGCCGGATGCGGCCGGAGTTCGGCGGAGAATGGCGACACCGCTTTTCGTCGTGCTCATTCTAATAGAAACCATGGATCTGGTATTCGCGGTGGACAGCATTCCGGCGGTCTTTGCGGTGACGCGGGTACCATTTCTCGTTTACACGTCGAACGTCGCGGCTATTCTTGGTCTCAGGTCGCTATACTTTCTGCTTGCCGGCGCAGTTAGCAAGTTGCGCTACCTGACGGTCGGCCTGGCGATAATATTGGTGTTTGTTGGGCTCAAGATGCTCACAGCACACTGGTATGACTTCCCCACGCTCGCATCGCTCGGTGTAATCGTTCTTATCCTAACGACCGCGGCGGTGGCCTCGATTCGCGCGGACAAACGGGAAGCGGTGTGACGGCCAGGAACTTGTCGATCATTGTCACCAACGCACGCGTGAAAACCGGCGATCTGGAACGTCCGTGGGCCACGGCGCTCGGTATCAGCGATGGCAAACTTGCAGTCATAGGCTCGGCAGCGGAGATTCTCAAGATGGCGAGTGCTGATACGCGCATGGTGGATGCGCACGGGCAGCTTATTGAGATGTCTCCGAATATCCGCGTCGGCGCCGGCATCACGGTTACGATTGAAGCCGACGGAAGCGTAGGAATTACTCCGGGAAACGGGTAGCCACGGTGTCTTCGTCCAAATCTCAGTCGCTTGACAGAATCTTCGGCTCCCGAGCCGCTGTTCGAGTGTTGCGTGTACTCACGTCAGGCGGCGAGCACGCTCCGCCGCGAATTGCACGCGAGACAAAGATCAGCAGACCTGCGGTACGCGAGGCGATCATCCGTCTCGAGAGCGAAGGTATCGTTGAACGTGTTGGCGATGGGCGAAACGTCCTCTACCGAATCTCCTCGAATCACCCGCTGGCAAAGCGAATCGTGAAACTTTTCAAGGCCGAAGCGAAACGCGGCGCACTCGTCAGCGGCAAAAGCGCTCACGAAGCGAAGTAATTCGTGTACTCTACCTGTCTCTTCTGTCATCACGACCTCGGTGCGAACGAGGTCATAGAACACTTCCCCATCGGACGCCGTCTCGCGTTCGATGAGGCGAAGGGCAGGCTGTGGGTCATCTGCCGGTCGTGCGAGCGCTGGAATCTCACTCCACTCGAAGAGCGCTGGGAAGCGATCGAGGAGTGCGAGCGACTTTTCCGAGCAACGTCACTCCGCATGTCGACGGATCACATCGGACTGGCGCGCGTGAGCGAGGGACTTGAGCTGGTGCGCGTCGGAAGCCCGCAGCGGCCGGAGATGGCGGCATGGCGTTATGGAGATCAGTTCGGCAGACGGCGCCGACGCTACTACATGGTTATGGCGGGAGCGGCGGCCGCAGGCGGCGCACTAGTATTGGGGCATGCGGCGCTTGGCCTGTTTGCTGGAGGCGGTGGGCTCATCAATTTGCCCTTTCAGGCCGTCGTGGCGGTACGCAGGCGGCGTGTCATAGCAAGAGTGTCGACGCTCGACGGGATTGTGCCAGTAACTTTGGGACTACTTCCAAAGGCCAGGATTATCCAATCTGGTTCGGATTGGCAACTGTCGCTCGCATACAGACGGGACCGAGTAAAAGGGGCGTACAAATGGTGGGCGTACAAGCCGCGTCGAGCCATGGACAACACGGTCCTTCTGGACTCGCGCGATGCGCTTCCGGCGCTTGCTGCGATTCTCCCGAGCGTGAACGGCAGCGGCGGCAGCAAACGGAACGTTCAGTCCGCCGTGAAGATGGTGGAAGAGGCAGGTAGTGCGTCGAAGCTCTTGAACAGCGCGGTATCTCTGGCTATCAAACCGGGTTGGAACGCCACGCCGGAGCAGGGAAAGCTTTCAAAGATTCCCATTGAAGCGCGCCTCGCTCTTGAAATGGTAACGCACGAAGACGACGAGCGTCGCGCGCTTGAGGGTGAGCTTGCGGTGCTCGAAGCGCGATGGAAGGAAGCCGAGGAGATCGCTGGAATTTCGGACAACATGTTCCTCCCGTCGTCGATTACCGACTGGATCGGAAAGATACGAGGATGAGTGGTTTCGCCGGGAGGGTTCGCAAAATTATGTCGATGCCGGCGCGCAATATTCTCAAGTCGAGTGTCGTCGCGAAATGCGCGAGTGGCAAGCGCGTCTTCGAGCGCGAGTAGTACATGTATTCAACATGCCTTTTCTGCCACAATGACCTTGGCAAGAACGAAGCAGTCGAGCATTTTCCGATCGGGCGTTGCCTCGCGTTCGATGGAGAAAAGGGCCGGTTGTGGGTCGTTTGTAGCAGCTGTGAGCGATGGAACCTCACGCCAATCGAAGAGCGATGGGAAGCGATCGAGGAGTGTGAGCGGCTTTTCCGAGGAACGTCGCTGCGCATGTCCACGGAGCACATCGGACTCGCACGCGTAGGCGAAGGACTTGAGCTTGTGCGCGTCGGAAGCCCGCAGCGACCCGAAATGGCCGCGTGGCGTTATGGAGATCAGTTCGGGCGGCGCCGTCAGCGCTATTACATGGCCGCAGTGGTAGGAGCCGTAACGGGCGGCGCTGTGGTTTCGGGATATGCAGCGTTGACGCGCAACCGCCGCGTAGTCGCAAGAGTTCCAACGCCCGAAGGAATCGTTCAAGTAACCAGAGGACTCCTGTCCAAGGCCAGGATCATCAAGTCTGGGACTGATTGGCAACTCTCTCTCGCATACAGAAGCGATCGGTCAAATGGGACGCACAAAGCGTGGGAGTACAACCCATTCCGTCGTGCCATGGATAACACCGTCTTGCTCGATTCGCGCGATGCGCTTTCGGCGCTTGCTGCGGTCCTCCCGACAGTTAACGGCAGCGGCGGCAACAAGCGGCACGTTCAGTCCGCCGTCAAGATGGTGCAAGCAGCCGGAAGTGCGTCGAATCTGGTGCACAGTGCCGCATCATTAACCATTAAACCGGGCTGGAACGCAATGACACCGGGAAGGCTTTCAAAGATTCCCATCGAAGCGCGCCTCGCGCTTGAAATGTTGACGCACGAAGACGATGAGCGCCACGCACTCGAAGGTGAGCTCGCGGCGCTCGAAGCGCGTTGGAAGGAAGCCGAGGAGATCGCTGGGATTTCGGACAACATGTTCCTCCCAGCGTCGATTACCGACTGGATCGGAAAACTACGAGGATGAGTTTCCCGGCGACGAGCAGGTGCGGCGAGCGCGTTTTTGAGCACGAGTAGGACATGTACTCCACGTGCCTTTTCTGTCACACCGACCTCGGCAAGAACGAAGTAGTCGAGCATTTTCCCATCGGGCGCCGCCTCGCGTTTGATGGGGAAAAGGGTAGGCTGTGGGTCGTCTGCCGCAGCTGCGAGCGATGGAATCTCACGCCGATCGAAGAGCGATGGGAAGCTATCGAGGAATGCGAGCGAATGTTTCGCGAGACGAAGCTTCGAATGTCCACCGAGCATATCGGGCTCGCGCGTGTGAGCGAAGGGCTTGAGTTAGTACGTGTGGGCGATCCGCAGCGGCCTGAAATGGCAGCGTGGAGGTACGGGGACCAGTTCGGGAAGCGACGGCGCCGTTACTGGCTGTTCACCGGCGCGGGCATCGTTGCGGGAGGCGCCCTATTCGCGGGCGTCGCTGGGTATGGCCTTCTTGCCGGTGGCGGCAGTGTGCTGTTGAATATCGGGAGTTCGGCTTTTGGATCAGCACGCAGGCGCCGTATCGTCGCACGAGTGCAGACACCCGACGGGATGGTCAATGTCACGAGCGAACAACTGCCTCACGCAAAGATCGTTCGATCGGCCGAGTCGGGTTGGCAGCTATCGCTCACGCATCAGGTCCGCGCCACAGCCGGCGTGTACAAATGGTATGAGTACGATCCGCGTCCCGCGCGCCACAAGAGCACCGTGAACCTTGAGCCGCAGGATGCGCTCCGCGCGCTGGCATCGCTGCTTCCCGCCGTCAACGGACGCGGCGGTACCAAACGAAACGTGCAGACAGCGGTCGAACTGGTCGAAGCGGCGGGTAACGCAACGAAGCTGCTCAACACCGCGGCATCTCTCGCTATGAAGCCGGGTTGGAGCGCAACGACCCAGGGGCGCCTCTCCATCATTCCCCTGGAAGCACGACTCGCCCTGGAAATGGCCACCCATGAAGGTGACGAGCGCCGCGCGCTCGAAGGCGAACTTGCGGTACTCGAAGCGCGCTGGAAGGAAGCCGAGGAGATCGCTGGAATTTCGGATAACATGTTCACGCCATCGTCCGTTACCGAATGGATTCGGAAAGTTCGTTCGTAGCTTCAGCCATCCGGAATCCAGCCGGGCGTCGCTGGTGTACTATCAGTCTCACCTGATTACGGGGTAACCGTGGCCACACCGCTGTTGGAGTTTTTCGGTCTCGTGCCAGGTGCCTCCAAGCGAGGCACTGTCGACGTTGTCTCGCCAGTACGCACGTTCGCTGATGTCATCCTTCCGCCAAAAACGCGGGCGACGCTGGAACAGGCGCTGGCGCAGGTCAGGAACCACGACCTGATCTTCCGTCAATGGGGGCTGGGCGAACGCCATTCGACCGGACTCGGCCTAGCCTTCAACTTCGCCGGCCCGCCGGGCACTGGAAAAACGATCTGCGCCGAGGCGATCGCGCAGGCGCTCGGCCGTCGCCTTCTCGTCGTGCGGTATTCCGAAATGGAGTCGATGTGGGCCGGTGAAACGCCCAAGAACGTAGCCGCGGTATTCCGCGTTGCCGATGAACAGGGTGCCGTCCTCTTTTTCGACGAAGCGGACGCGATCGCGGCTCGTCGTTCCACGCAAACGTTGCAGCCGATTCAACGGGAGTCCAACACGACGGTGAATGTGTTGCTGCGCGAGCTGGAGAGTTTCAACGGAGTCGTGATTTTCGCAACGAATCTCGCGGCGAATTTCGATCCGGCCTTTGAGCGACGCATACGAACTCACGTCTTGTTCGAACGGCCGAGCGCGGTCGAACGCGAACAGATCTGGCGCGTGCAGATTCACCCGGAGAAGACACCGCTTGCGGCGGACGTCGATTTCCATGTGCTTGCAGATCTGTTCGATGCAAGCGGTGGTGAGATCAAGAACGCAGTGTTGAAAGCCGCTGCGATGGCAGCCTCGGAGTCTGCAACGGAATTGCCGCGCTCGATCCATCAGGCGCATTTCGAGGAGGCGATGCGGGAGGTGCTTCTCGCAAAGAGTGTCATGCGGCAATCCTTATTTGACGGCGAGCCGACAGCGGAGGACACTGCGGAGAAGCGCGTAATGGCGGCGTTCGAAACGGCGCAGTCACGCTGGGCAGGCGCGATGCGAACAACGCTGATGGTGGCGGGTGTAGCACTCGCGCTCGCAGCGGTTTCGTTGCTTGTCGCGTTACTGCGCCGATAAGGGACTGAATCGGACGATCGTCCGCTAATTCCCGTCCGCCAGTCTACCCGATGACAACGCCGAAGTTCCCGTAATCCGACGGTGTGACAGCCGGTAAATGGCGTTGACATTCACTTAACAACTGCAATTCGGTAGCGTCTCATGTGTTAGCCACGCGCACGGTGTACTGCTGCGTGCGACAACCAAGGAGAATAGACTCACATGAAGCTGCAATACCTATCAGTAGCGGCAGCGGCGCTGATGGCCGCGCCCATCCTGAATGCACAGGCAACAACGGCTCCAACTCCACCCAATGCAGCAACGCGCGCCGGCGCCGCGTCGCAGATGGGCCCGCGCAGGGGTCGCCCGAACATGATGATGAAGGACCTGAACCTCACCGCCGATCAGCAGGCGAAGGTAAACGCAATTCGCACCAAGTACGCGGCGCAGATGAAAAGCGCACGCGCGTCATCCAAACCCGATTTCGACGCAATGAAGGCCGCACGCACTCGCAATGATACCACTGCAATGCGTTCGCTACGCGAGAAGATGCGCGCTGATATGGCACCGAGCATGAAGCTCCGACAGCAGCAGATGGCGGAGACGCGCGCGGTGTTGACGCCAGATCAACAGAAGAAGTTTGATGTCCAACAGGACAGCATGAAAGCCAGAATGGGCAGGCGAGGCATGCGTGGCTTCCGAGGAATGCAGCCGCCGAATACCAAGCCATCCGTACCGCAACAGTCGGGCGGATCCGCCATCTAGTTCTTTTTGGCGAAGCTCCTTCAACCATCAGCGCGGGCGGTCCAGATTGGATTGCCCGCGCTGTTTTTTGTGCACCCTGGGGTCGCAATAACATCTGATATTCCCCAATGCGGACGGTCCGCAATCACACTTTCACCGGGAATACCATGAACATGCGACACGCACTATTGGCCATCGCGACGCTTTGCATCACAGCCGCATCCATCCAGGCGCAAGCCGCCTCCGACCGCCCCCGTGCGAAGGCTGCGATGTGGAACGCGCTGACTCTATCCGAATCGCAGCAGTCGCGCGTGAAGACAATCCACACCAAATACGCGCCGTCCGTCAAGGCAGCGCAACAGCAAGCGAAGGACAGCGCAGCGCGCATCAACGACACCGAACTCGCCGAAGTCCGAAATATTCTGACCTCGGACCAACAACAGACATTTGACAACTACATGACCGGGAAAAAACGCGCGAAGCGCGGAGCGGGAGTGAAGCTCATGCCAGTGAAGGTCGGTATCCCTGAGTGAATTATTGTGTCCGTCATCCCGCCGAAGGCCGGGGTCCATGTCTGTCATCCCGCCGAAGGGCGGGGTCCATTCAAGCGGCTGCAGATACGCGATCAACCCCAGCGGATAATCAGTGCCCGGGATCCCTACGGTCTACATCCTTGCGAGCAAGCCACGTGGCACGCTTTACACTGGGGTGACGTCTCAACTCGTTCAACGCATCTGGCAACGTCGCGAGGGTTGCGCCGATGGCTTTACGAAGCGATACGGTGTCAAGCGTTTAGTCTGGTACGAACAGCACACGGATATGATCAATGCGCTCAAATGCGAGAAGACGATAAAGCGATGGCCGCGGCAATGGAAATTCAACATCATCCAGAAGTTCAACCCTGAATGGGAAGACTTGTGGGCTGGGATCGTTGCACGGTGACTCGCTGAAGCACGGAGTGTCGTCCGTGGATCCCGGCCTTCGCCGGGATGACGCAGTCTGCGGAATGGCGGGGTCGCGGTGTAAGGATGCTTGCGCGCTGAGCGTCGTCGATGGATCCCGGCCTTCGGCGGGATGACATCCTTCGGCGGGATGACAACCTTCGGCGGGATGACAACCTCTACGGGATGACAACTTCTACGGGATGACGTCTTCTGCGGGGTGACGTCTTCTGCGGGGTGACATCGTCGATTGTAGATTTCAGCTCTACAATGCCCCTGTCTCCCTCCACCCCCCGACCCTCGCTCTCCAGCGACTCCGTCGTCATACGGCGGGTCGAAACCATGGCGGAGTACGAAGAGTGCGTTGTCATTGAGCGCGAGACATGGGGGAGTCAGTTCACCGAGGCGGTCCCGATTACGATTCTTCGCATCGCCCAGGAAGTCGGCGGCGTTACCGCTGCGGCCTTCGATCCGAACGGGCGGATGCTTGGCTTCGTTTTTGGGATTACCGGCCTCCGAAACGGTGAGCTCGCCCATTGGTCAGACATGCTCGCCGTACGGGTCAATGCACGAGACATGGGCCTCGGGAAGCGACTCAAGAATTTCCAGCGCGATCTCCTGCGAGAGATGGGCGTCAAAACCATGTATTGGACATACGATCCTCTCGTCGCCCGCAATGCGTACCTGAACCTCAATCAGCTCGGCGCCAGTGCGGCGGAGTATCGACGCAATTTCTATGGCGAGGATACCGGCAGCATCATGCACGCCGCACTCGGCACCGACAGGTTTATCGTCGCTTGGAGTCTGGATGCTACTCCACGCCTCCGGGTCCAGTCTGCCGACTGGGCAGCGGCGCCATTGATCAACAAGAACCTCCCGACAAAATTGCCGGACGCGAAGCGGGTTCGTATCGCGATCCCGGACGATATCTTCGCCGTTCTTCAGACTGAGCCGGACGAGGCGCACGTCTGGCGCGAAACAACCAGGTATGCACTCACCAAGTACCTTGAGCAGAATTACAAAGTCGCCGGTTTCTCGCGCGCTGATGGCGTCGTGCCGGCGACCTACCTCCTGGCGCAATAAACCGTACGCAACGAGATCATCGATGATTCGCATTCGCGAGATTGAACTGCATGAAATCCGGCTCCCCTTAAAGGAACCATTCCGCATATCGTCGGGTCTCTGCACGGAACGGCGAATCATGCTCCTCAAGGTCCGCGACGCGGACGGCGTAACAGTCTGGAGCGAGTGCGTCGCAGCCGAGGAGCCCAATTACGCGTCTGAAACCATCGACACAGCATGGATGGTCGTCTCGGAGTATGTTGCGCCGCGAGTCTTCGGAGCGGAGTTCGAGCAGGCTGCTGACGTACATCCCGCTCTCGAACACAACTTCCGCGGCCATAACATGGCCAAGGCAGCCGTCGAGATGGCGTCGTGGGCGCTTGTCGCGCAACGGGATGGTATCCCCCTGGCCCGTCTCCTTGGCGGCACCCGCACCGAGATCCCGACGGGCATCTCGATCGGCATTCAGAAGTCGCCGGAAGCGTTGGTCGAGCGCGTTGGTCGTGCGCTGGCCGATGGCTACCGCAAGATCAAGTGCAAGATCGAGCCGGGCCACGATCTGGATTTTCTGCGCGCGGTTCGCGCCGCATATCCCGATGCGCCGTTGATGGCAGACGCGAATAACGCGTACACTCTCAAGGATGCGGCACATCTCAAGCAGCTCGACCCGTTGCACCTTGTGATGATAGAGCAGCCGTTGGCCTACGACGATATTGTGCGGCACGCCGAGTTGCAGCACTTGCTGACGACCCCCATCTGCCTCGATGAATCCATTACGAGCGTCGACAGAGCTGAGGATATGATCACGTTGAAGAGTGGTCGCATCATCAACATCAAGCCCGGTCGCGTGGGTGGATTGCAACAGGCGCGCGCGATTCATGATCTCTGTGCAAAGCACGGAATTCCAGTCTGGTGCGGCGGTATGCTCGAGAGCGGCGTGGGACGCTCATACAATGTCGCACTGGCTTCTCTACCGAATTTCTCGATACCCGGTGATTTGAGTCCCAGCTCACGCTACTGGGAGCGGGATGTCGTCACGCCCGAGTGGACGATGAGCGCGGACGGAATCATTCAGGTGCCGCTCGACCACGCGGGCATCGGCGTCGCTGTTGATGAGAACCGAATCGACGACATCACTGTCCGCAAGCAGACGCTCAGCGCACACTGAAAAATTCAGAACCAAATCATGAAATCGGAAGCAACATCACTGAACACCGACGCAACCGAATCGCCGTCTGAGGTACCTTCTGCCGTACGCAGCCTTTACGCAGAAGACACAGTACGCCAACTATCGTCGCTCCGTCGTGATCTCCATCGCAATCCTGAGCTCTCCTGGAAGGAGAACAGAACGGTAGAACTGCTGGCGGCTACCGTCGCCGGATTCGGTGTCTCCGACATTCGGCGTGTCGCCAGGACCGGACTGGTCGTCCGCGTACCGGGCCTCGATCACTCAGCGCCGGTCGTCGCGCTGCGTGGCGATATCGACGCGCTTCCGATTCAGGAGGACACGGGTCTTGCGTTCGCATCTGTGAATCCCGGAGTGATGCACGCATGCGGACACGACGTGCACGCAACGTGGGCCGTTGCAGCAACGCAACTTCTGCTCAAGTCGCCGGCGCGCGGAGATGTGCTAGTCATATTCCAGCCCGCCGAGGAAGTCGGTGAGGGAGCGCGTGCTATCCTCGAGAGCGGAGCCCTCGATTCTGTTCGCGCGATTTTCGGTGGACACGTTGACAGACGCTTCTCGGTCGGACAGGTCGTCGCGCAGGAGGGGGCGCTCGCGGCATCCACCGATACGTTTCGCATTACAATCACGGGCGCGGGATCGCACGGTGCGCGACCGCAGGAATCGCGCGATCCAATCGTCGGCGCCGCCGCGCTGGTTGGCGCGTTGCAGACGATAGTCTCTCGACGACTCGACCCTGCGATGCCTGGCGTTGTCACGGTTGGTACAATCAACGGTGGGACAGCGGCGAACATCATCCCGGATGCCGTTCAGCTTAGCGGGACGATACGCGCTACCACAAATGAATCGCGCACGCTGCTCACGGCGGAGGTCCGACGCATGGCCGTAGCCATAGCAGCAGTGTACGGATTGACAGCGATAGTAACGCTGTCAGGCGGGACACCACCGATCGTCAATCCAGCCAACCCAATCGGCTGGGCCCGCCAAGCGGTCACCACGGTTCTTGGAGCGGACGCGCTGACACCGCTCGGCACCACCAATATGGGTGGCGAGGACTTCGCCGAATACATGCAGAAAATTCCCGGTTGCTTCATGCGCATCGGCGCGCGCGAGGCAGGCGGGAAGGTGATCGGTGCGCATTCTCCCGGCTATTATGCCGATGAAGGTGCTCTTTTTATTGGAGCGGCCGTGTTGGCAGAGTGCGCGCGAGTCGCTTCAGCGGCACTGGCTCAGTAATCCACTGGCCGCAAATATGATTCACCGATTGCCGTGGGGCTGAGCATTGCAACCGTCGGCAACTTCCGCTTCCAGTGCGTCGATCCGAGCCTCTTGCGCACGATGTTAACGTCGGATTCGGCAAAGCCGTGCAAGACGATTTCTTCCGGTTTGTAACCAGTCAACAGCCAGTTGAGTATGTTGTCGGCCTTTGCGTACGAAATGCCGAAATCGCCCTCGTCGGTCTGACCCTGGATCAGATCCGCTGAAGCCGGCTTGTTGATGATGACATCGGGCACTCCGAGATAGCGCGCCAGTTCCCACACCTGCGTCTTGAATAGATCTCCGAGCGGGTTGATCGGTGGTGAATCGTCGGCGTGCCACGTGAAGTAGCCAAACAGGCGCTCCGTCTTGTTGCCGGTTCCGACCGGAAGTGCGCGGTATTTCGCGGAGAGATCGAACAACACGATCATCCGCACGCGCGCCATGACGTTTCCCCGCCGCGATGCATCTGCGTCCGGTTCGTTGGCGAAATAGCCATCCACCGCCGACGAAATATCTACCGTCCTCTCCGCCAGCCGGAGTGCATCGACAACCAGTTTCGCGTGTTCGAGCGACTCCGGGCTGCTCGTGCGATATGGCATCCGCACAGCGATAGTGTTCTCCGCGCCCAGTGCGCGGGCGCAAAGGAAGCCTGTCACAGCAGAGTCCACACCGCCGGACATGCCAACAACCGCTTTATCGAATCCTCTCCGCTTGAACTCCGCGCGCAGGAATGCAACCAGCCACTCAGTCGCAAGTTCGCAATCGAGTGCCAGCGGTGGTGGCGTTGTTGTCGTAATGATTGGAGCAACGACTTTCATCGCAATTATTCGCGCTCGCCGGCGCGCTGCAGCGAGCGTAGCATGTGTGGCAACATTGTGCGCAGATCTGCGAGCAGCGGCGACGACGCGCGCGCCCGGGTGATATCCCTGAGATCCAGCGTGACTGCGATTGACGCCTCGTCCCACAACGGCGCGCGGGCGCGCACATCGCCATCGGGTCCTGCAACGACGGATCCGCCGGGAAACGCCTTTCCACCCTCATTGCCCGTGAGCTGAATCACGGCGAAGAAGACGCCGTGCTCCTCGGCCCGATCCCGCGCAAGCCGCTCCCATCGGTGCATGCTCGCGGGTCCGCGCATCTCCTCGTCCGGTTGAGGCCAGGC
>JBDTAZ010000197.1:0-6580 GCA_039924325.1 Gemmatimonadaceae bacterium | reverse complement strand
ACCGCAGCCATCCCGAGTTCCGTGAGCAACGCGAGAACTGCCAGTCCCAACGGCCAGCGAAATAGTTCACTGTAGCGGACGTACGTGGTGGACTGCACCGGCGTCTTTTCGAGGGAATTGATCTGGGCATAAATATTTTGAAGCGCGCTCGCATCAACCGCGCGAAAGTAGCGGCCGCCGGTCATGCGCGAAATTGACGTGAGGAGGGCTTCGTCGATTTCCACCGGCTGATTCTCGTACCGCAATCCATACACGCCACGCCCTACCGGAACCGGCGCCATTCCTTCGGTCCCAACACCGATCGTGTAGATCTTGATCCCGAATGCCGCCGCTGCGCGGGCGGCTGTCAAGGGATCGATGTCGCCCCGGTTGTTTACGCCATCGGTAAGTAGAATCATCACCCGCGATTTGCCAGGCGCGTTGCGCAACCTGTTGGCCGCGGTCGCGATGGCTGTACCAATAGCGGTACCGTCTTCCAGCTGTCCCGCCTGCAGGTTATCGACCGCCTGCATCACAACGGGATAGTCGGTGGTCAGCGGAACCTGCGTCAGCGCCTCGGCCGCGAATGCAACGAGTCCGATACGGTCCGAAGTGCGACCGGCGATAAATCGCTTAACCGTCGCCTTGGCAACAGCAATGCGGTTGGAGGGTTGAAAGTCTTCTGCCAACATCGAACTCGAAAGATCAATCGCAAGAACGATATTGATTCCCTCGCTCGTAACGTTCTCAGCGTGGCCCACGCTTCGCGGGCGGGCGAGCGTCACGACGAGGCCGACAAGCACCAGATTTCGCAGAAGAAACAGCCACCGCTCGATTGTCGAACCCACACGCGGTCCGCGCCCCAACGTCGATGTGCGTGAGAACGTGATTGCGGGCGGCCGACGTCGCCGCCTGAGCACCCACCAAACGGGCAACACCAGCAGCAGCCAGAGCGCCCACGGCGTGACGAACTCGACAGGCGGTAGAAAACTCACGCGGCATCCGCCTTCATACTGTCGGCTGGCGCGCGCGACGCAGTGGCGGCGCTTGCCGCGGCAAGTGCTGCCGCTGTCTCATTCACGATGCGTCGAGCTTCTGCTCCAATGGCGACGGCACGCTCAGCGGTCGAGCGCTCTTGCGCGAACTTCACCAGATCAGTCTCGTCCAGAATGGATATCAGACGATCACCAGGAACAGCGGTTGGGGTATGCAGCGCCACTGCCAACTCACGCGTTGTCGCGGATCGAGCCAGAAGCGGTACTGCGCTCGCCAGGTATGTCCGCGCTACGTGTACCATCTCCACCGCGTAGCGCTCCGTCTGGCCAGACTCCACGAGTCGCTCCGCGTCGATACGCGCGAATTCCCGCTGAGCCAACTGCAAAGCGGTAAGACCCCGCGCGGCGCGCTCACGCCACTTCCGCCATGCGTAAACAAGCAACCCGAGCAACGCCAGGATGGCGGCCGCGATTAGCCACGGAATCCAGTTGATGACCGTGCCGGCGACTATGGGACGAAATGGTTTTGGCTTTCTGAGCGCCGTGTCCAACGGAAGCACCGAGCGAACGTAAACACTGAATCCGTTAAGCGCAGCGATGCGTTCCGTACCATCAGTCACGAAGACGACGCTGTCGAGCCCGAGTCGCTGCGAACCGGTATCCCAGGCCGCGAGCACGTAATTCATCGTTGACTCGGTAAAGCCGCCAACGGTGGAATCGCTACGCGCTGGGGCACCGGCGGAATCGACGTGCGCGCCACTGTCCGGACGAAGTGGGAATTTCACCTCGGTGCCTAGAGGCACCCGGACGCGCACAGTCGCGATGAAATGTTGTCCCACCGTGGTAGTTTCCGGCCGAACTGACGTCCCGAGCTGTACCTGCGGCGGTACGGATGCCGCCTGGATCAACGCGATCACGAAGGAGATGAGCCAGTTCATCGGTGCGATCTCGCTCGAGTCTCGCGAGTTCTGAAGAACTTGAGCAGCGGCTCGATAACGCTACCATCAGTCGTAAGTGCGACCTCGTCCACGCCCGCTCTGCGCAACAGACGTCGGCGTGCCGCCAACTCTGCACCGATGTGGTCAGCGTATGCAGACCGCACGCGACGATCACTCGTATCCACTTCAAGAAACTCCCCCGTCTCGGGGTCGCGCATGCGTGCAAGCCCCACATCAGGCAGCGTCTGTTCCGCGGGATCGTTGAGCGTTACTGCGACGATGTCATGTCGCCGCCCAAGCACCTTGAGCGCATGTTCGTAGCCCTCGTCCTGAAAATCAGAGACGAGGAAGACAACCGTATGTTGCCTGAGAGTTCGCTGCATGTATTCAAGCGCTGGCTTGAGATCGGTCCCCGTCGCCTTCGGCTCAAATGCAAGCAGGTCGCGCACGATTCGCAGCACGTGTCGCTTCCCCTTCCTGGGTGGGACGACATGCTCAACGCGGTTCGTAAAGAAGATCAGGCCGACGCGATCGTTGTTTCGCACAGCAGCAAGCGCGATGATCGCCGCGAACTCCGTCATCATGTCGCTCTTGAAGCGAGCAACAGTGCCAAACCGCTCCGATCCGGAGATATCGAGCGCAAGCACTATCGTCAGCTCGCGCTCCTCGACGTAGCGCTTGACGAACGGGCGATTCATCCGTGCAGTAACGTTCCAGTCGATTGCACGCACTTCGTCGCCGGGCGTGTATTCGCGTACTTCCGCGAACTCCATTCCCTGCCCCTTGAATACGGAACGGTATTCACCAGCGAAGAGGGCGTCCACAAGCCCGCGCGTCTTCAGCTCAACGCGCTTTACCTGCTTGAGAATCTCCGGAGATATTCGCGGCGGAAGAGCGGGCGGCGCCTTCTGCGAGGGTCCGGTTCGCTTCAGGAAGCCAAACATGACGACTAAGGTGTCGGGATTGCGTCGAGGATGCGCGACACGACGTTGTCGCTCGTTACATCCTCGGCCTCCGCCTCATACGTGATGAGAACGCGATGCCGCAGCACGTCGGGTGCGATTGCCTTCACATCGTCCGGCGTCACATACGCGCGATCACGGAGGAACGCTATGGCGCGCGAGCCCTGCGCAAGCGCGAGCGTTGCGCGCGGACTTGCGCCGTACTCGATGAGCGGCGCCAGGTCGGCTAGCTTCGCGGCTGCCGGATTCCTCGTCGCCTCGACAATGTCCACGATGTAATCGACTATGCGATCGTCCATGTACAGCTCGCCAATGCGCCTGCGCGCCGCAAGAATTGCTTCCGGTGTGGCCACGTGGCTCACCGGTATCTCGTCCTTACCGGCCATCCGACGCAGTACCTCCTTTTCCTCGTCTCGGGTCGGATAGCCGACGTGGAGCTTGAGCATGAAGCGATCGATCTGTGCTTCGGGAAGCGGATATGTCCCTTCCTGCTCGATAGGATTCTGTGTGGCGAGCACGAGAAACGGTTCCTGGAGCGTGTACGTCGTGCCGCCGATCGTCACCTGCTTCTCCTGCATCGCCTCGAGAAGTGCAGCCTGCACCTTGGCTGGTGCGCGGTTGATCTCATCAGCGAGGACGATATTCGCGAAAATCGGCCCCTTCTTAACGGAGAATTTCCCGGTCGACTGGTCGTACACCTGCGTGCCGATCACGTCTGCAGGCAACAGATCCGGAGTGAACTGGATTCGCTGAAACGATGTGCTTATCGTCTCCGCCAGCGTCCGCACAGTGAGCGTCTTGGCCAGCCCTGGGACGCCTTCCAGCAACACGTGCCCGCCGGTGAGCAATCCCACCAGCAGACGTTCGATCATGTAGTTCTGGCCTACAACACGTTTCCCTACTTCACCGATTACCGAGTTGACGAGTGCCGTGTCTTCCATTTGGTGGCTGTTTTACGAGTGAAGAGATTAGATCTGTTTCGCGCTTGTTGAGCGGCCTGCTGATACCACTTGGCAACGAGCCGAGTCGAACCGGCCCGAAGGTTATACGCACCAGTCGTTCCACTTCCAATCCAAGCGCCGCGCACAGCCGCCGAACTTCGTGGTGCCGCCCCTCGGTAAGCGTTATCTCGAAGTCGTAATGCCGCCGGCCGGGAATCGCATGGGCAGTCGCGGAGATCGGATGAGCGACTCCGTCCTCCAACTCGACACCGCGCATGGCTTCTCGCGCCGCCGCGATCGCGTCTCCGCGTACAGTCGCAACGTAAGTTCGTTCCACACCACGACTCGGATGGGTCAGCGCATTCGCCGCAGCGCCATCCGTCGTCATCAACAGAGCACCTTCGGTCAGATAGTCCAGCCTTCCGACGTAAGTAAGCCCCGGTTGATCTGGCACCAGATCAAAGACCGTCTTACGCCCTCCGGGGTCACGGCGAGTGGTCACGACTCCCGTCGGCTTGTTGAGAAGGAGCCAGACTGTTTTCGCCGGCGCACCGACGCGCCGCCCGTCCACAAGGATCCTGTCCGTCTGAGGATCCACCACCTGTCCCACTGTGGCGACGTTGCCGTTGATGGAGACGCGACCCTCAGCGATCAATTCTTCGGCTTTTCTGCGCGACGCGACTCCCGCCCGAGCGAGTGCGCGTTGCACTCGCATCGACTCGCTCATCAGGACGCCTGCGGCAGAGCCGGCCGAAGCGCGACCGCCAACTCGTCGGCACGAGGAAGCTCACCCAGATGTCTCAACGCGAAATGTTCCAGGAAGAGTGAAGTGGTACCGTAGAGAAGCGGCCGACCCATTCCTTCTCCGCGACCAACCACGTCGACGAGCCCTCGCTCCTGCAACGATTTGAGAATTGCGCCGGCTCCCACGCCTCGAATGTCTTCGATCTCAAGGCGGCCAATCGGCTGGCGATACGCGATTATCGCTAGCGTCTCCAACGCCGCTCCCGAAAGCCGCTGCGGTCGCGCAGCGAGCTGCGCGAGCTCGATCGCTTCGGTGTATTCAGGGCGCGTGAGAATCTGCCACCCGTCACTCACGGACACCAGCTCGACACCATGTCCCTCATGGTCGTAACGCTCGCGAATCTCGTCCAGCGCCGCGGCCACACCAGCTGGCGTCGACTCGGCATCAAGTTGCAAGAGTGTGTCGGAAGGGATCGGACGCGCGCTCGCGAAGAGCGCCGCCTCCAGCAGTCTAGCTAGCGGTGTCACCACTCAACTCCATCGAAGCAAACGGTTTTGCCTGCGCGATACGCAGTTCGCCACTCTTCGCCAGTTCCAAAAGCGCGAGCAGCACGGATAATATCTGCCACGGTTCCGCGTCCCTCGGCACGATGTCACTCCATCGCGCACGCGCACGCAGTGCCATGACGGCCCTGATTGATTTCATCGCCCCGTCCACGTCCAGGGCGCGCGGAATCACGTCGTGTATGAGCGGGCGCGCTGCCTGGCGCAATACGCGATCGACGGCCGCAAAAAGATCAGCGAGCGTAGCCGCAAACGGTCGGTCGTCTCGATCCACCGATTCCATTTGCGCCGGAAAATACGCGCGAGCAAAGCGATTACGCCGGTCGTCGCCCAGGCGCTCAAGGACGTCGACGACTTCTCGCACCTGTTGGTACTCGAGCAGTCTGCGAACCAGCTCGGATCGCGGATCCTCCCACGCCTCGAGCCCCTCGGGACGCGGCAGGAGCATCTGCGCCTTGATCCGCAGCAGTCGCGCCGCCATCTCGAGATATTCCGCGGCGTCGTCGATCGCCAAGCCGTGGATGCGCGCAAGGAATTGTTCCGCTATCCGCGCAATCGGGATGTCGTAAATGTCCACCTGTTCGTCGCGGATCAGCGACAGCAACAAATCGAGCGGACCCGAGAATTCGGGAAGCTCTACAACGAATCCAGTTTGTTCTTCTGCTGTTGTGGTTGCAGCACCGCCGAATATGCCGGAGCTGTTGTCCACCTCGACGGTCACATCAGGCAACCGACCCCCGGCAATGCAAACCCACGTGAAACGTTGCACAGAAACTGATTCCCGACGATTGCCGGAAACAGCCACCATGTGAGCAGCGGTCCGCCCAGAAACAGCAACGCGTAGATAATCAGCAGTCCGAAACGGCTGATCCGCTCATACGAAAGCGCCCAGGCCGGCGGCAGCACGTATTTGAACACATGCGAGCCATCCAGTGGCGGAATCGGAAGGAGGTTGAACGCGGCGAGGATCAGGTTGATCCAGATTCCAAACACGCACATCTGCTGCAGCAACGCGCAGGCGTGTCCAATTTTTGGAAAGGCAGTGCCCGGGAAATACAGCAGCGGAACCAATATCGCGAAGACAACCGCGAGTATCAGATTTGTGACAATGCCCGCCAGGGACACCGCAATATCCCCCTTCTTGTAGTTGCGGTAGTTCCGGGGGTTTACGGGGATCGGCTTCGCACCACCCAGAATGGGGGCATGCGCGATGAACAGGATAATTGGAAGCAGGATCGTCATGAACGGATCGATATGCTTCAGCGGGTTCCACGTGAGCCGGCCCAGCTGGTAGGCCGTGGGGTCACCGTTCTTCATGGCTACCCACCCGTGAGCGTACTCATGGGCGACCATGGAGAAGAGTAGAACAGGGGCTATTAAGAGAAATTGAGCGACGCTATCCAACTTGACTCGGTTATGGGGATTGTCTAATTTACGAAGCTAGTCGCGAATCGGAA
>JBDTAZ010000196.1:0-2619 GCA_039924325.1 Gemmatimonadaceae bacterium | reverse complement strand
GATTTGGTCCGACGCCGACCGAAAAGCATGGCGGATCGATGGACCACATTCCCCCGGTGAATCCGTCTACGCCATGGCGGTCGATCAGCGCGGCGGCCGGCGACGGACACTTGCCGCGACTTGTCGTTAGTGCAGATCTGGCAGATCCTCCCCGGACGCGCATCGGAGCCCAATCCGATATGGTTCTCACCACGCGCTACCGTGTTCCACAGTGCGAAACTACGATGGAACGTGTGAGCACGAGTGTCCGGTCACCGCGCACTTCCTCCAGCAAGCGCGTCGGTACGTTCATCAGGCGAGTTGAATCCGGCCACACAGAAGGGTGACTGCCGCGTTACGTGACGATGATCTTCCCTTGCATCTTGGGATGCAGCGAGCAGTAGTAATTGTACGTACCCGGATTTGCGAGCGTCGTACTGTAGCGCTGATCGGTGTCGAGCACTGAGGATTGTTTGAACTTGCCTTCCACGTTCACGATCAGGTGCGGCACGTCGTCGCTGTTGATCCACGTGACTTTGGTCCCGCGCTTCACTGTCAGTACCGGTGGCTTGAATGCGAAGTTATCGATCCCGATCTCGTTCGGACCCAGAACGATGTTCTTCCTCTCGGACTGTCGGGCGAGCATCGCGTCGTGTGATGCTGCCTCGAACGCCGGCGGCTCGCCGGAAAGCGTTGCGTCGACAAGTGCGAGCGTGCTGCGTCCTGGGATGAAAGTGACATCCGCGATTCCTAGCACGCTCTTCAACCGCGCCGGATCAACCTTCATCGGACCGGGCGCCGGTGCGGTACCGGGCGATGGCTGCGGGAAGGCGGTCGACATCGCAGTGTGAAACGTGATGTTGCCTTCGACCTTCTGCATGATCTGGTGAATGTGCCCGTTCAGCACAGTCACTGAGCCAAATCGTCTGAGATGGGTTAGCGCCTGCTCAGAGTCGTCGGTGCCCCATCCCCATTCCGGATATACCGTCCACAGTGGAATGTGCCCGAACACCACCATTGGCGTGCTGCTCTTGAGACCGGATACATCCCGCTTGAGCCACGCAATCTGATCCGCGCCAAGCGCCCCAAGACCACCTGCCTTGAGGTTGAGAACGTTCACGAGCCCGATGAAGTGCACGCCGGTATGATCGAAGCTGTACCAGCCGCCTCCGTTCGTTCCCTTGCCGTAGCGCTGAAGATAGGATGCGCCGTTATCGACTGCCACATCATGCTCGCCCGGAACGTAGAAAACCCGGTCCGTCCTGATTCCCTTGAGGACCTCGTTCGCCGTGTCGAACTGGTCGGGCTTGGAGAGCTGCGTAATGTCACCGGTATGCAGCACAAGCGCTGGACTCTGTGGCAGAGCGTTGAGCTTCGCGACTGCCTGTTGCAACGTTGCTGTCACATCCTTGTTCGCTTCCTTGCTGAATCCGATGTGACTATCGCTGACTTGTGCGAAGAAGATGCTCTTTCGCTCACTCTCCGTCATGAACGGAATACTGCCCATCGCGAACGACTTTGGCACACCGCCCGAGAGCGCCCACACGGTAGCCGTTCCCGCCCACGCCATGCAGCGCAGAAAACCACGGCGGTCTATCCCGTCGTCGCTACTATTTTCGGCAATGTAATTCGAACCGGTCGGTCTGGTATTCCCCTCGGCGTCGAACCGGCCATCGTCGCGGTCGTGATGCTTGCCCATCTAGGTTGGTCTCCGGAATGATGTGAGCGGCCCGAACGCCTTGCAGCCACACACGCCTGGACTTGCAAACGCCCAGATTTATTCCATGCCATTGCTCGCGAGCAATGTCCCCCCGCTTCACTGCGGCGCGATATATTCGCGCCGTAGCTCGATCAGGTCAGCGCTGCTCGCGTCAGTCACCGCCCAGTAGCTGAGACCATCCCATACCCAGTGTAGCACCGAGAAGCCCTTTATGGCACGCGGCGCCTCGGCGATATCGGTCGAGACGGTAACTGGCCACTCATAGAGGTTGATCGTATGACGGCGCCTCCCAAAGACCAGCGCGGCAATCGCGTGACCTTGCGCGTATTCGAGCCGGCCACCAAGCAGTGGGAATCCCTCCGGCGCAAGATCAATGACCCGCGGCGCGAAATCCGTTCGCCCGGCAAACCATGGCTTCACTGTGTGTTCATCGGTCGATCGCACGTCCATCAGATGGTCGCCCATGAGCGACCTGATATGATTGTCGACCAATTCGGAGGCGAGCGCACTCGTGCTCGCTGCACCCGCAGTGCTCGCCGTGCTTCGCTCAGCAAAGTTCCAGGCGACACGCCCCCGCACTCCCCATCCCAGAGCACACGCGAGGATCAGGCCGGCCGCGTACAGCAGACGTTGCGGCCACCGGCCAACCATACCGCGCTGTTCGTGCAGCCGCACGGAGCCGCCGGCGACGTCACCCCGCTCGTGCGACACCACCTCGGTGCTCACCTCTGCCGCAGTAGCTTCTACTGGATTGAACTCTGCCGCGCTGGCCTCTGCCCAGGCGCGCAGCTCGTCCGGCACGGTAAGCTCGGGGAACGCCTCACGCATTGCCGTACGAAGCGGAATCTTCTCACTCATGACGCATCATCCAGTTCCAGCACGTCACCAAGGTCCGCCGCGAGGCGCGCGCGTGCTCTCGA
>JBDTAZ010000195.1:0-8273 GCA_039924325.1 Gemmatimonadaceae bacterium | reverse complement strand
ACACCGAACGGGTTTGAGTGCTGGCTTCCGTCAACAACTTCCCACTGGCCCCACCAGACAGCCTGAGTCTGGTTGGCCGCGCGTACCTGATTGAAGTTGAGGCCGACCGCAATGTTCGTGATTGCGGGCATCGGCGTACCGTTCGTCATCTTTTCCTGTGTCTGACCCTGGTAGACGGGCGTCTGGCCATCCCTAGCACGCCACAGACGTATGACGCCAGCCGCCTGCGAGTGGTCAACTTCAACGATGTAATCATACCAGCCACTGTCGCTCCACTCGCTGGTTATCGTTCCTGCTGTCAGATATGAACCACCACCCGTCAGCGACGGACCTGACTGGACATTCTCGTACAGTTCGTACTGGTTCGTGTTGGTAATCTCGATACGACCGCTGCCATCGGCGCCAGACCAGCCCCAGGAAATCAGCTTGTAAGCGTTGGCTGAATTGGTAAGCGTACCGGCTGTAGTCCATCCTGGACTGAACCGGACCTTGACGCGGTACCAAATGTGGTTGGTGGGCGAGAAGTACACGTGCAGCTGTGGAGTCGTTGCGGCTCCGCCTGGCTGATTGTACTTCATCGTCGGGTGGCCGTTGTAGAGAACGCTGTTGTCCAGCTGGACGTAGCTGGCGTTGACTCCGTCGCTGTAGAGCGACGTCTTCGCGCTACCAGTACCGCCGGCGTTGACCGTGATGTTGCTGAGAAGTGCCGAGGTGCTGGAATACTTGGTGAAGTCATCCGACGTGATGCCGAAGCCTGTTAGGCCAGGTCCAGTTGAGTTTTGGGCAGCTGGTGAAGTCGGAACGGTTACAACTGGGGGCGAAGTGACCGGCGGCGTTACTACCGGTGGAGCAATCGCAGACGGCGGCGTGACCGGAGCAAGCGGCGGAACAGGTGTAGTCGGTGCATTCGGAAGAGGCGGCTGTTGTGTGACGATTGGCTTTGTTGGCGCTGGTGCTGTTGGCGCTGGTGTCGTTGGCGCTGATGTCGTTGGCGCTGGTGTCGTTGACGCTGGTGTTGCAGCAACAGGTGTTTCCGCCGGTGGCGGTACAGTGGCGGGCGGAATTACTGGCTGCGGCGTCGGAGCCGGAGTGGTCGGAGCCGGAGTGGTCGGAGCCGGAGTGGTCGGAGGCGGAGTGGTCGGAGGCGGAGTGGTCGGAGCCGGAGTGGTCGGAGGCGGAGTGGTCGGAGCCGGAGTGGTCACGGGCGGCGTTGCGCCTGGGGCCGCCGCCGCTTTAGGCGCTGAAGTCGCGGAGTCAGAAACGGTTTGGGCGCCTACAATGACCAGACCTGAACCCCACGTCTTGCCGGCAAGCGCACGGATGAGAGCGGAGCCTGAATGACGGCCGGTGACAAGCCCGGTGCGGGACACTGTAGCAACCGTGGTGTCGCTCGACTCCCACTGCGTCACCGTCCCCATGTTGATAATTACCGGCGCGCCGGTCTTGTCAACATAGGTCGAAGCGAATTTGAACCTTGCCCCGATCCCGAGCGACGCGGAAGCTGGGCTGACCTCTACAGAACCAGCCGCGGGCAGCGAGGCGCCGACGGACGTTAAATCCGTCAAATCGGCGCCGCTCTTGTTTGCGTCCGTGCCACCGCAGGCGGTGGCGGCGAGTAGAAGTGCTATGAGCACTGTTCCGTTACTGTTTTTCACAGTCTAGCCCTCGAAAAAGTTGCCGTTCGGAAGCCCGACTAGCATGGCGTGGGATTGCACGCTTTAGCCTCGTGGTTTTGCGTCCCCGCCTTTAGACGGGTTTGCCCTTGTCGTGACCCCTGAGGGCCCAACTGCTACTGGTTGGCGGTAAAACGGATGGTTCTGCCGCCGCCTGTAATACGACTATCTCCGATGAACGTAACACCTGTTACGCAGTTGTAAACGCATGAACGAAAAAATTAGTTCCTGGCCTGCCTCCGGCCTTGCGTGTCGCTCCCGACCCCGTCAATCACCTCTAGCAGGACATGGGTGTCGTGCTCCCAATTGTACCGGTCCCGGATGGCTTGGCGGCCAGCCGCTCCAAGCGCCGCGCCGACCCCGGGCCGGGCCACACCGCCAAGGACGCTGGCGATACTATGTGAGTTGCCGGATTGGAATACGCGACCGGCATTAGTCTCGCGAAGAATTCGCTCACAGGGCGCCGCGTTGGAACTGACGACGGGGAGTCCCGCTGCCATATAGTCGAACATTTTATTGGGGATTGTCGTGTCCCATGATTCGTTCTTTCGGTGTGGCATCAAGCCGATGTCGGAATCGGCAACTATCCGAAGTGCCTCCGCATGGGATTCGACGTAGCCCAGGAACTCGACATCCTCTGTCCCCAGTTCATGCCCAGCGCAATGCGATCGAATGAGTGCTTCGTCGCGTCCTCGGCCGATTATTCGAAGGCGTACTAGAGATCCGGCGGCTTTCAGTTCTGCGATAGCATCGACCGACTCAAGTAAGCCACGGACGACTTCGAGATTGCCCATGTAAACCACTTCAAGTCGCTCGCGTGAATTACCTAGTACGTGCGCGGGAGAATCAAGACGCGCGAGTGGCGGCGTATTCGACACAATCGTCAACTTGTCACGTGGGACACCGAGTGCAGCGACGCGATCAGCGGATTCCTCGACAACGACAAGGATCTGGTCGACGGCGCGAACGCAGCGTCGCTCAAGCTCCTGAGTCAACACCGGATTCCGGACTGCGTAATCCAGCACCGTGTTGCGACCGGTTTCCCATAAAACACGCATCATGGCCGGGTAGTTCTCCGCCATGTCAAGCACGACCGGGATGTTCAGGCGTTTGGCAACACCGATTGCTGTCGGGCACAACGGGAGATCGCGAACAATTATTACGTCGGCGTTCGCTTCGCGACACGTCTTATCGATCAGTCGGATCCATCTCGGGCTGAAAAAAGCTGGGAATCCGAGAGTCCGGTCCAGTGTATTGCCCACGAGTCGCCACGGCGGCATGCGGTGGACAGTGCCTTCCGGAAGCAACTCGGTTTTCTGCCGCCACGCGTTGTTGCGCGCGACAATGTTCACGTTATGGCCGGCGCGTGTGAGTGCGAGCGTCACTTTTTCGGTGCGCACATCCCACGGGTAATCCGCGTCCCAAACGTAGACTATCGAAAGGCTCTTGTGGCTCATCTAAGAGTGAGAAAGATCTAATTTGCGGGTCGATTTCACGGTGCAGGTTCGCAAGAATCCGCCGCCGCGTGGGAACTCGGAAGTATCGGCCCGCCGACTCGGCGTTCTGGCTACAATTGCCGTAGCCAATGTGATGTTTTCACCAGATCGGACGGGCCCATCAGATGGTGTGTCGGCAAGGTAACCAGTCGTCGCGCGAGTGCGTGAGCGCCGTGCAAAGGTTCTTTGGATGCGATCATGCATTCCAGCGACTCTTTTTCGGAAGAGAGCGGATTTGGATATCCAGCCGCGATTCCGAGCGCCGGTTCGTCATGGCGCTCGCCACGCAGCAGAATTGGGAATCGCAGGTACCCTGGGTTCCCACCGGAGACCGGGTGCACGGCCGCGATGTGGCGCGATTGATCGGCGACGTCGCGCAATACTGCTGCGTTCGCACGCCGAAGGATTGCGGCGTCACTCATGCCCGGTAGCGTCCGATCCAGTAGCGCGGCTGCATCTCGTGCCATCGCCGCTGGCTCGCCGGCCTCGTGATAAACTGTCTCACCAAGGTGCAGCGCGGGAATTGAAGCGGGGATTCCATACGTCCACGGGCGGCCCAGCATCCAGCTTGCGGTTGCTATCGCGAGGGCGCTGGCGACGGGTGAGGCAGGTAGCTGTGGGATCGCGACTGAATCGTTCCGAACAAGTAGTGCGCCGCCGCGCCCGGAGGTGGTACCCTTTCCGCGGCCAAAGCTCAGAACGCTTACGTCGCCAAATGACCCTGTCGGACGGTGCGCAACAGTTGCGCTTGCGTGCTGCGCTGCATCCTCTATAACGGGTACGCCCGCATCGGCAGCTGCCTTCATGACGGCGACCATGTCCGCTGGGAATCCGTAGAGGTGCGCAACCACAATTGCGCTTACGCCTTGCGCCAGGACGCGCCTGAGCGAGTCCATGTCCGGGCTTAGCGTCTGCGGGTCGACGTCGAAGAAGCGCACCCGGACGCGCGCGCGTTGCGCCGCGGCTATGAGGTCCAAACACGCGTACGCGGGCATCGCCACCGGTGTGAGTGGTTTGGCGAAGGCGCGCAGGGCAAGAACAAGCGCGGACGTGCCGCTATCCGTCAGCAACACTGCGCGCGCGTCGAACATTCCAGCAAGTGACGTGCGAACATTTCCGCTCAGATCACGCCCCGCGATCGTGTCGCGTGCAGCGCCTGCGATGTCGGCGGCGCTCAGTGGTGACGCGACAGTTAGTTGTCTGCGAAAGGGCATCACGCGCTATGGAATGAAGCGGATTATGCGTGGTCCGATCAAATTGGCGACGCTGAGTGGAAGGCGCTTCCAAATCTCGGGGCCACGCGCTGCTGCACCGTGCCCTTCCGACGGTGTCGCCGCGCCAGCTGACCGTCGCTCGTACCACCAGAGCGGTTCGTCGGTGGTTCCCCACTGGGTTTTGAATTTGTGTGTATTCCCACCGGGGGTGCAGCGGCCGAAGTTGAAGGTCGCGACACCGGAATCGGCGACACGTTTAATCAACTCCCAGTAGACGAGCATATTTGGGGACATCCGATTGAAATCCCGCAATGCCGATGCCCAGGTGATCTCGAACTCACGATTGTCGCCGCTACCCCAGGTGAATCCGGCGCCGCACGCAATTGGTATTTCGTCGTGGTAAGCAACGGCAAACAGCGCGTCGTTCGGAAACTCTTCAGCAACCTTTCTGAAAAAGCTGCGCGGCATTACGGGTGTGCCGAGATCGCGCATGTGCTGGGCGAAAACGGCGTAGAACGCGTCGACCTGATCGCGTCCGAAGCGCACCGTGACTCCGTCCTTTTGTGGTCGACGAATCTGGCTTCGAAGCTTGGAACTGAGTCGTTTCCAGACTGCATCGGAGCCGCCCGTGCTGTCGAGCAAGACTGTGATCTTTCGGTGCGAAACGTCGTATCCCGGCACCGCACCGGCGTCATAACGATTACGGAGTTCCAGCACAGCGGCCTTGTCCGACGCAGCCATTTCTGCGGCGTGCTCAAAAAGTGCGGCTACGGCATCCGGTCTGCCGATCGGACCGCCGTAGTTGAGGAATGGGATGGAAACCAGGAAGTGGCCGAACAATGCACTTTTAACTCGCACAAGCGGAAGCACACCGACGATCTCGTGGCTGTCGGTCTCGATCGCGACGAGATATGGCGCGTCGTGACGCATCGCCTTCTGCATCACGGTGCGCCAGCCGTAGAGGTGGTTGTTTGTCCAGCCGGTCTGCGCGCGAACGAAATCATCCCACCGATCTGCGCTACCTGTGTAGCGCTCGATGCGCAGCGTCAACCGTCTCTAAAGGCTTGAGGCAACACTGCAGGAAGTTCCGCGGTGCGAAACCACTTGCCTTCGCCGGCGAGTCGCTGAGCGATCGAGGTGAACTTGAATTCGGAGAGCAGTCGTTCGAGGCGAGGTAGCACCTTGCGGATATTGCGATAATGCCGGACTGTCGTGAGCCATGGAACATTCATGTGCGGCTGGTCCTCGTCGATCTCCCACGGGTGGATATAAAAAACGCCTGGGATGCCGGAATTGTCCTTTTCGCGGAAGGCTTTCCGGATGACGCCGTACGGAAAATGCCGCAGATATCCACCGCCAGCCGCCGGTATTCGTTTCCAGAACAAAGTGGTGGTCGTGAGGGGAAACTCCATCAGGTCCCCGGACGCGCGGTGAATGAGATGCGGCAGCGGCGGGGTGGTAGGATAGCCATAGTTTGAGCGACGGATCGGGAACAGGCTGGAGTCATAGCGATAGCCACTCTCGAGGAGGGCATCGAATGCCCATTCGTTGCCTGGCGTAATCGAGAAACTGGGCGCTCTGTAACCAACGACTTTTCGCCCGCTGACCTGTTCGAGTATGACACGCGACGAGTGCGCGTCTTCACGGAACTGCTCTGGGGTAAGCGAGGTGACCTTACGATGCCACCATCCGTGCGACGCAATCTCGTGCCCGGCGTCGACAATCTTTCTGACGATCTGCGGGTGCTTCTCCGCGACCCAGCCAAGCGTGAAGAAAGTGCCGAAGGCTCCGTGTCGTGCGAGCAGCTCAAGGAGGACGTCGGTGTTGCGTTCGACGCGTGACGGATATCCGTCCCACTTCGCACGGTCGACAACGCCCTCGAAAGCGTAAACCTGGAAATAGTCTTCGACGTCGACCGTGAAGACGTGTTCAGTTGGCACGGGGCCTCGGCAGGGTCATGCAGTGTTTGTTACAGCGCCTTGCTCGGACGAAAACCAGTTGTAAGTCTCCTTGATGCCATCTGTAATGGACATCATGGGAGTCCAGCCGAGTACTTTTTGCGCCTTCGTGGCAAGCAGTACAGACCGGCGCACTTCGCCGGCTCGGTCCGGAGCGTGTTCGATCATTGGATCTTTACCAGATGTGGCGCGGATCAACTTGGCAAGCTGAAGGACACTTGTCTCCACACCGGTTCCAATGTTGAAGGATCGTGAGTCGAGGGGTCCGGCAGGCGGAAGCGGTTTTGTTGCAGCTAGGAAGTTAGCGTTTGCCACGTCTTCGACATAGACGTAATCGCGCGTTTGTGCACCGTCGCCGAAGACGGTGAGTTTGCGGTCATCGATGACCCGCTCACAGAAGATTGCAACCACACCTGCCTCGCCATGTGAATCCTGGCGCGGACCATAGACGTTGCCATACCGTAGGGCGACCGTGTCCAGGCCGTGCACGCGTGCATAGTAGCCCAGGTATAACTCGACGGAAAGCTTCGCGTTGCCGTACGGGGATTGCGGGTCCTTTGGGAAATTCTCCGGGGTGGGGAGTGTTTCGACATCACCATAGATGGCCCCGCCCGTGGAGGAAAAGACGAAGCGGCTCGATTTCTTTCCTCCCTGGCGCATCGCTTCCAGGATATTGAGCGAACCTCCTATGTTCACAGCGACGTCGTAGGCGGGATCTTCGACGCTCTTGCGGACGTCAATCTGGGCCGCGAGGTGACAGATAACGTCGAAGCCGCCTTCGCGGACGAGCCGAGCCGCCGATGGGGACCGGACGTCATCCTCGATGAACGTGACCCCTTCAGGGAGGTTCGCGATTTTGCCGGATGACAGGTTATCGAGGACCGTGAGGGAAGCGCCTCGATCGGCAAAGATGCGGACAACATGAGAGCCGATGAAGCCGGCGCCGCCGGTGACGAGTACTGAGTGAGTCATGCGAAAAGGGACAGATTGGGATTAAAAGGATGTCGCCGAGGCGAGCCAAGAGCGGTGTTCGGACACCGTTCGGATGCAGGATCCTAGTTGAGTATCGGCGCGAAGGGGCCGGGGCAACATCGGTGGCCGCTGCCCGCCGGTTTAGGTCGCTCTTAGGCGGGACCAATTGCCCGGAATCGATGGTCGATTTGGCCTCCCGATCGGCGAGCAAGCCTGGTGGTGGTGCGGCAACACAGGTGTAGAGCATCGGCCACAGCTCCCACCGCTGAACACGCGCCGGTTTATCAATATACTTGGGGCTGGTCTAGCAGTTCGCCGCGAGCCGTGTTGAACCACAGGCTTGCGCAGCTGTACCGAGCGACGCGCTGAGTAGACCTTCCGGGTACTGGATTCGCGAGGGCTGGCTAACAGCAAGTCGGGTCAGCATTTTGAACGCATGCAAATACCCCCCTGGTTACAGGTCCTCGTCGCCGTGTGTCTTGTTGTTCTGAGCCTCGATGCGACTCTATATCTCCTTGGCCCGGCTCGCGACCATCGTTACAGCGCGGGGCCCGAGCACTTTTCCGTGGTGGATGGCCGCACGGGGCGCATGTGCCAAATGAACGGCCCGACTGCGGTTGTGTGCTGGAACCCGATTGCAACAGAAGGGGCTTCACCGGCAAAGTAGCACGGCGTCGATGACGTTCGCGCTGGTACTTTCGCACCTTCTGCACGGAGTGCGCTTGTGGCGGCGCCAGGTCGAGGGGGAGACTGCGTCGCCATCGTTGCCGAGGCGGCGCGGACCGCCGGTTATTGCTGTGGCGCGGGCATCATCGGCGTGCGACGTCTTCCGTGTGCTAGAACCGCTTCCCGGTCTCGGCCCAGTGGTGGACCAATTTTTTCCAGGCCCAGCCGCCGACACCTACGAGAACTGCGCCTGCAAGGATGTCAATAATCATGTGTGGCTCCTGAAGGGAACAC
>JBDTAZ010000194.1:0-6379 GCA_039924325.1 Gemmatimonadaceae bacterium | reverse complement strand
GCCGGCCGGATGTCGTGGTGTACACGACTGACCCACTCAAAGCAGACGTTACGATCGCCGGATCAGTGCACCCAATCTTGTTTGTATCCACGAGCGGAACCGATAGCGACTGGATCGTGAAGCTGATCGACGTGCATCCCGACAGCGCGCCGAGCGACAGAGCTGCCGCCGGCGTACCAGGCGGTTTCGAGGAACTCGTTCGTGGTGATGTGATGCGCGGGAAGTTCAGGAACAGCTATAGCGACCCTGCACCATTCACTGCCGGCAAGGTGGCGAAAGTCGCGTTCGGAATGGACGACGTGCTGCACACCTTCAGAAAAGGGCATCGGATCATGGTGCAGGTTCAGAGCAGCTGGTTCCCGCTGGTGGACCGCAATCCTCAAACGTTCGTCGACATCTATCACGCGGTGCCTTCGGACTTCCGGAAGGCGACGCAGCGGGTGTACCACTCTACGTTAGAGCAGTCGCATATCGAGTTGCCGGTGCTGCCATGAAGACATACGCGTGGCACTGCAGTTCTACAGGCACGACAATACCATCAACCATTCACATAATTCGGGAGAAGGCACAGATGCGTAACTGGCTACGCTGCGGAAGTTTGGTCTCACTTCTTGCGCTTGGCGTGATATCGTGCAAGAAGGACACGACCCTGGAGCTCGCGAACAAGGGTGCGACGACACAGACCGTTGGCGGCGACACTGCCATAGTGGCGCCGCAGTTTGACGAGACCGAAGTAATGATCTCGGTGCGCGACGGCGTGAAGCTGCACACCACCATCTTCGCGCCAAAGGGAAACACGGAGAAACTTCCGATCATGTTTACGCGCACACCTTACGGCATCGCCGCCGACGGTAGGGCGCTTGCGAGTCCAGCGTTGGCTGATCTGGAGAAGGACGGCTACATCTTTGTCTTCCAGGACATCCGCGGCCGCTTCAAATCGGAAGGCCAGTTCGTGATGCTCCGGCCAATGCGTAACAAGAAGGATCCAAAGGCGATTGACGAGAGCACTGATGCGTATGACACGATCGACTGGCTGGTGAAGAATGTGCCGAACAACAATGGACGCGTCGGTATGCTCGGCACGTCCTATCCTGGCTGGCTGACCGTGATTGCGATGCTCGATCCGAATCCTGCACTCAAGGCCGTGTCGCCGCGGGCGTCACCGGCCGACATGTTCATCGGGGATGACTTTCACCACAACGGCGCATTCAGGCTGGCATACGGGTTTGAGTATTCGACGATGATGGAGACCGATAAGCAGGTAACGCCGTTCAAGTTCAACAGCCCTGATCTGTACGACTGGTATCTCAAGGTTGGCTCGCTCGCCAACATCGCGGACAGTCTCAAGGGCAAGATTCCCACCTGGACCAACTTTGCGACGCATCCCAACTACGACGCATTCTGGCAGCAGCAGGCGGTGGCTCCATATCTCGACCACGTGACCGTTCCTTCGCTAACGGTGTCGGGTTGGTGGGATCAGGAGGATTTCTATGGAGCCATCAAGATCTATGAGACACTCGAACAGCACGATACCAAGCACCTGAACTATCTGGCGGTCGGCCCCTGGAATCACGGTGGCTGGAGCGGGAAGACGGGTGAGAGTCTTGGGGCGATCGATTTCGGTAGTCCAACCGCGGCGTATTTCCGGAAGAACATAGAAGCGCCGTGGTTTGCGTACTGGCTTCACAACAAGGGAACGCTGAATTTGGCGGAGGCCACGACGTTCGAGGGTGGCGCAGATCAGTGGGAGGCGCACGGCAGCTGGCCGGCGCGCAGCGGAGTCACCAACCAGCCGCTGTATTTGCAGGCGGACCATGGACTTGCGTTCTCGAAGCCGGCCGCGGCCGCCGACAGTGGATTCGATTCGTACGTGTCCGATCCTGCCAACCCGGTGCCGTATCGCAAGCGGCCGATCCTCATGACGTACGGGAAGGGGTCAACCTGGTCCAGGTGGCTGACGGACGACCAGCGGTTCTTGCAAGGGCGACCAGACGTGTTGTCTTGGGAGACGCCGTCCCTTACCGAGGACGTGAACATTGCTGGCGCGATCTCGGCGCATCTGTTTGCGTCAACCACTGGCAGCGACGCGGACTACATCGTCAAGCTGATCGACGTGTACCCGGAAACGGGGCCGGACTCTATGCGCGGCTACCAGCTGATGGTGGCGAACGACGTATTGCGCGGCCGCTTTCGCAATGGGTTTGTGCATCCGGAGCCTATCACGCCGAATCACATCGACCAGTACAGCATCGATCTGCACACCCAGGACTATCGGTTCCTGAAGGGGCACCGGATCATGGTTCAGGTCCAGAGTACCTGGTTCCCGCTGATCGACCGGAATCCACAGACGTTCGTGCCGAACATCTTCAAGGCGAAGCCTTCGGACTTCAAGGCGGAAACGGAGCGCATCTTCCGCTCGCCCAAGTCTGCCTCGTACATAAGTCTGCCCGTGGAAACGGAGGCGGCCGCCCAGGCGGCACACCGGGCAGTGCATTGAACTGGTCGGACCACGTTGGCACCCGCCAGCGGCAGTCCGCGTCGGCGTGCGGTAGCGTCTGGCTGGCTGACGGTTCAGCCGAGTTCGGCGCCCCAACCTGGTCCACCATTGTGGGATACCCAAATCAATCGTATGTTGGGGACCAGTCATCGACATCGCCTCGCGTAGCAAGCTGGCGACGTGCCTTAGTTCGTAACTCATCACGAGGAACCACGAATGCGAAATAAGCTGGGTCAGCACGTTGCGCGCAGAGCCCGAGTGCCGGCCATCGCCAGATATCTGGCAGCCGGTATGGCACTCGCCTCTCTGTTTGGCGTAGCGACCGCGGGAGCGCAAGGAGCGCAAAGTGGCAGCGTCGTAGGTCAGGTGACAGAGTCGACATCGAAGCAGGGAGTTGTGAGTGCATCCGTGAGCATCGCCGGCACGCAGCTCGGTGCGATCACGGATCAGAACGGTCATTATCGAGTCTCCGGCGTGCCGACGGGCACCCACACACTGCTCGTCCGGCGCATAGGCTACGTGGCAGTCAGGCAGACCGTAGTTATCGCGGAAGGCGAGTCGGTCACTGCAAACGTCGTAATGCAGGTGTCGGCAACCTCCCTAAATCAGGTCATCGTTACGGGTACCGCCGGCGGCCAGCAGAGCCGCGAGATCGGAAACGTGGTTTCAACGATCTCCGCTCCGGACGTGATGTCGAAATCGCAGGCGCCAGACGTGACCAGTCTGCTCGCGGCTCGCGCTCCCGGAGTGGACATAGCGACCAACACCGGACGCCTGGGATCGGCCCCGAACATTCAGATTCGCGGCGTATCGAGCCTTGGACTGAGCAACGCCCCGCTGATCTACATTGACGGCGTGCGTGTGAACAGCAGCACAGGCGGCGGCCCGAGCGGTTTGACTTACAGCAGCCAGAACGCTTCGATCGCCGGCAGGTTGAACGATATCAGTCCAGACGACATCGAGAGCATACAGATCATAAAGGGGCCGGCGGCCGCAACGATCTACGGTACCGAGGCTGCCAATGGCGTCATTCAGATTATTACCAAGAAGGGTTCACGCGGCAAGCCACAGCTCAACGTTCAGATCCAGGACGGCTCCATCTACTTCCGGGACGCTGAGAGCCGCATGCCGACCAATTATTTCCCGGACAAGACAGGGGCGGTAGTTGGATACAACGCCATCTCCGCGTTGAACGCGCTGGGCACGCCGCTGTTCAAGACTGGACAGGCGCGCGACTACAATGTTGGTCTATCGGGTGGTGCGAGCTCGTTGAGCTACTATCTCTCCAGTAATTACGAGAACGACCTTGGCATCGAACCCAACAACTCGGTTCGCCAATTCAGCGGCCACGCCAACCTGAATGCGACCGTGACTCCGACACTCGACCTCGGAACCAGCCTCAACTACGTGCAGGCCAATAACCATCTCGGAGTGGACGAAGGGCTCTCCGCCATGTTCGGCGCCATCCTGGCCCAGCCGTTGGTGTTCGCAAAGCCCGGCGCGTTCGGCTTCTATCCGAATGTCCCGCCCGCGTTCCCGCAGACGCTCTATGACAATAGCGACGGAGTCAACCGATTTACCGGTAGCTTTACGGTCAACCACCGTCCGTCGGGCTGGTTCACGCAACGGCTTGTTGCCGGAATCGATTACTCGGGCGAAGATGCCCAGGATCTGGAGCGGTTCGCGCCAGCAAATCTGGCGCCGTTTGCGCTTTCGGGACCGACCGGAGCCATATACCAGAATCTGGTCTCAAGCACTGTCGCTACTGCCGACTACAGTGCAACGGCCAAGGCCCACGTGTCCCACGCTTTAACGGCGGCGACGTCACTCGGCGGGCAGTTCTACAGGACCGAAACTGACGCGAGCGGCCTTGGCGGCAAGGGTTTTCCGGGAGCCGGAATCACGACGATTTCCGCAACCGCGACTGCGCTTCCATCTACGCAAACGCAAACCATCAACACCACGATTGGCGGTTACGGTCAGGAAGAGCTCGGCTTCAACGACCGACTATTCCTTACCGCCGCGCTTCGCGTAGACAACAACAGCGCGTTCGGCCAGAACTTCAAGTTGATCACCTACCCCAAGGTGAGCGCCTCGTGGGTGGTGAACGAGGAGCCGTGGTGGCACAGCTCCTTCATCAACACCCTCAAGCTGCGCGCGGCTTACGGTGAGTCTGGCCGTGCTCCCGCTGCGTTCACGGCGCTGCGCACTTACTCACCGGTCCAGGGGCCTTTCGGTAGCAACGCCTTCACCGCTGGATCATTCGGCAATTCGAATCTCAAGCCGGAAGTTGGCAAGGAAACCGAACTCGGTTTTGATTCGCAGATAACCGATCGACTGACCCTGAACTTCACTTACTACAACAAGCACACCGTCGATGAGATAGTCGCGCAGAGCGTTGCGCCTTCCAGCGGATTTTCCGGAAGTCAATTTCGGAACCTTGGCCAAGTCGACAATCACGGTGTGGAGTTGCAGGCAGATCTGCAGGTCCTGAGAGGTGAAAAACTTGCGTGGGACATTACCGGTAACTTCTCAACCGCGCAGAACAAGATCGCAAGTCTCGGCGGCGTGCCGTCGCTCGTAACGGCGACTGGCGCGAACAACGTTGTTGGCCACCCGATTCAGTCCTGGTTCTCGCGGCGTGTTGTCTCTGCGACCCAGGACCCAACCACCGGCAAGGTTACCAACGTTCTTTGCGACGGAGGACCGGGTCAGGCGGCGGTGGCTTGCAGCGCGGCGCCATTCGTATACATCGGAACTCCAGTGCCAACTCACATGGCATCGATTGGCAACACCGTCACGCTCTGGGGCAAGCTGCGGCTTTACGCGCTTGTGGACTGGAAAGGCGGCAATGTGGTGTACAACGTAAACGAGGCGCTGCGCTGCGGCGGCGCACTTGGAGCAGGACTCTGCGATATCAACTACAATCCCAAGAATTACTCGGCAGTGCGTGTCGCCGAGGCCAACGTCGTGACCGCCTTCGCGTACAGCGCGCAGGATCAGTACCTCCAGGATGCGTCTTTTGTAAAGCTCCGGGAGCTTTCGGCCACCTACACGCTGCCTGATCACCTCCTGCCCGGCTTCCGCCATGCGTCCGTAACGGTGGCTGGTCGCGAGCTTGGGTTGTGGAGCAACTACCGAGGTCCCGATCCCGAGGTCAGCAGCGCCAATGGAAGCGGCCTCGGTGGCGCGGATCAAGGACTCATCCCGCCGCTAAGTCGTCTCACAGCGACCCTCAACCTCACCTTCTGACCTATGCAAAATTCTGCTCTGAGGAGAGGCTCCTCCATGAATCATCATCACGCAAGTCCCGCAGGGCGCGCGCTTGTTAGCATCGGCGCACTGACCGCGCTCGCGGCGCTACTGCTAACTGCTGCATGTCGCGACATCACAAGTCTCGAGCAATCCAACCCAGGCCAGCTCAGCTCAGCGACGGTGTTCACACCGGCCAACGCGGATCTGATCGTCAACAGCTCGAAGGGTGATTTTGACTGCGCGTTCAATGAGTACATCGCCGGGAGCGGGCTTTTCGTTGACGAACTCGCGAACGCCATTTCATCGACGCCCAATTACGACTATGATCGACGAACGATAACGTCTAATTCACCGTATGGCACGGGTAGTTGCACCAGTCAACAACAACCCGGCTTTTACACGCCGCTATCCGTCGCGCGAGCGTCGAACGACACTGCAGTCGCGCACCTCGAAGGCTGGACAGATGCCCAGGTGCCGGATCGCAATATGCTGATCGGTAAGGCTTCTGCTTACGCCGGCTACAGCCTTGTGCTTCTGGGTGAGGGAATGTGTTCCGCGCCAATCAACCTAGGCCCGGCGCTGACACCAGCTCAGCTCTTCGCGCTGGCTAAGAGTCGTTTTGATAGT
>JBDTAZ010000193.1:0-7817 GCA_039924325.1 Gemmatimonadaceae bacterium | reverse complement strand
GCGGAAGCGAAGCTCGCGAAATTCACCGTGAAGATCGGCTACCCCGATCGCTGGCGCGACTATTCCAGACTTGTGATAAAGCGCGGGGATCTGCTCGGCAACGCCATGCGCTCGGCGGAGTTTCAGTACGCCGACATGGCCGGCCGTCTGGGCCAACCCGTTGAGCGCTGGCGCTGGGGGATGACACCACAGACAGTCAACGCATATTACAACGCGACCAACAATGAGATCGTCTTTCCGGCGGCGATACTGCAGCCGCCGTTTTTCAATGTGAACGCCGATGACGCCGCCAACTACGGTGGAATTGGCGCTGTGATCGGACACGAGATTGGGCACGGCTTCGATGATCAGGGACGCAAGTCGGATGGTGATGGCAATCTGCGCGATTGGTGGACTCCAGCGGATGCGACAGCCTTCGAGGCATTGACCACACGCCTGGCGGCGCAGTACGACGCGATCAACCCAATCGACTCGCTGCACATAAACGGCCAGCTGACGATGGGTGAGAACATCGGCGACCTGAGCGGACTCGCGCAGGCTTATCGCGCCTATCACATATCGCTGCACGGAAAGCCTGCACCGGTGATCGACGGCTACACCGGCGATCAGCGGTTTTTCCTTGGCTTCGCGCAGATCTGGCGCACGAAGATGCGGGACGCTGCGATGCGTCAGCAGCTTCTCACGAATCCGCACTCGCCCGGCATGTACCGCGCGTATGTGCCACTCATCAACAACGACGCGTTCGACAAGGCGTTCAACGTGAAGCCTGGTGACAAGATGTACCTGCCGCCTTCGGATCGTGTAAAGATCTGGTAGCGACACGACGGCGCTCGGCGTGGTTAAATGCTGGTTCGTGGACTGATTGACGATCAATCGGACCGTGGGCGAGCGCGGCGGGCGCCTTAGTACTTTCTGCTCGAAATCGTAAGCGGAAGCGACCAGCTGAGAGTGGTCTGGCCATCTTCTGAGCGTGCGATCGATGTGCACGCAACTATGCTCGCGAGAACTTTTCGGCGCCGGCGCGGATGCGAATGGCTTTCAACACGGAGTCCAGCCCACGTTCCGATTGCCGCAGCGAGCGGAAGATCACTTGCCCAGTGGACGTTCTTATACAGCCGGGCGACTCCGACTCCGGTCGCCAGAAGGTACGCCGCCGGGCCGACGTAGCGTTGCGACCCTGGGTGCCAGTAAGCGGATTCTTCTGTAAGCGCGGACGCCATAGCAAACGCTGCTGCCGTGTGACCCGAAGGGAACGATACGAAGGGTCCGTTCCCGTGGTGGAAACCGCGATCCCACTCGAACTCCTCTTTGGTCTGGACCCCAGGAAGGGCGCGGCCAGCGATGCCCTTGCCCAGGGCTGTAACGGCCGCCGCGAGGAGAACTGACTCCGTCACGTGCACCCCCGTGCTGGATAACCCCTGCGACCGAGTCGCCTCGCCCACCGCGAAGAATCCCATTCCAAGAACAAATGGGCCCGGGCCGCCGGTGAAAGCAAGGAAGTTACTGGCGCCGTGCAGCATTCCGTTGTTTTGCCAACCTGACTCGCGGAACTCCTTCGAAATCGGCCGGTCCAGAGGTGCTACCGCGATGGTAGCCGCTAGCGCGATGCCTGCGCCGACCGCGTCGCGTTTAGTTACCCAGGGCACAGTTCGCGTGGAGTCAACGACTGTTTCAACCGCTGTAACTCCTGCGTCCGGCGCGCTCTGCACGAGCTTGGCGGAGTCAGTGGACGAGGGCGCTACGGCAGCCGGGTGGGAAGCATACCGCGCAGTCGAATCTGGATCCTGACCCATCACTGTGCGCGGCGCACTTGCGGTCGCCAGGCAAGCCACGCACGCGGCAGCGACCAGCGTTGATGGAACATCGATCCGGCTCATCGACTGGAATTAAGCGAATCACCGGCCCGACACGACCGGGGATCCTCGAATTAGTGAAAATTCTTCATAATTGTGTTAGTCCCCCAAAGGAAGCGGTGAGGATGGGGGCTCGTTCGGTAGTTCGGGTTTGCGAATCAACGGTGGGCGTGGTATGGCCAGCGGGCTGTATCTTGTCGATGTGCGATCAACTTCAACATCCGACGCTCCGGAAACCGCGCGTTCACTTGTCGCCCGAGATGTGTTCCTTAGCTACGGCAACGTCCCGGCCCTCGATGGTGCGAGTATCGATGTGACGGCCGGGACGACGCTGGCGCTGGTGGGTGAGAGCGGGTCAGGGAAGACGACGTTATTGCGATGCTTCAATCGAATGGTTGAGCCCGATTCGGGGCAGGTGTTGGTCGGCGATCAGGATGTCCAGGCGGAATCTGTGACGGTTTTGCGACGCCACATCGGGTACGTGCCTCAGAATGGTGGACTCCTTCCGCACTGGCGGGTGCTGCGAAATGTTGCGCTCGTGCCAAGCCTCCTCCGGCTCGAAGACGCGAAGGAGCGTGCAATACGCGCGCTCGACGTGGTTGGACTGCCATCAAACACATTCGGCGATCGGTTTCCACATGAACTCTCCGGCGGCCAGCGTCAGCGGGTTGCCCTTGCACGTGCCATCGCCGCGCGTCCCGGTGTAATCCTTCTCGACGAGCCGTTCGGCGCTCTCGACGCGATAACCAGGTCGGATCTGCATGAGGCGTTCGAAAATGCAAAGCGTGCATTCCCGGTTACCATGTTGCTCGTAACGCATGATCTCGCCGAAGCGGCGCGTCTTGCCGACCAGATCGCGGTGATGCGAGCCGGACGCGTCGAGCAGCGAGGAGTACTCGACGAGCTGTTCAATTCGCCAGAGACTGAATACGTTGCGGCGTTGATCGAGCGTGCACTGGCTACGTCTGCGCGCCTGAGGTCGAGATGAAGTTCGCGCGCGCGATTCTGGCGAGTTGCATCGCCCTTGGCGCGCCGAGTGTTCTCATTGCACAACCCCGCGCCGGTGCCGACTCGCCGGTTGTGCAATCTGTCGCCCCGGTCAGACCGCAAATGTCGCCGATAGTTGTAGCGTCAAAACCGTTCGGGGAATCGTATCTCCTCGCTGAGATGTTTTCCCAATTGCTTGAAGCGCACGGCTTTTCGGTTGTGCGTCGGCCGGGGTTGGGCGCTACGGAAGTTGCGTTCGGTGCACTTCGTCAGGATGCAATCGATGTCTATCCGGAATACACCGGTACCGGTCTGCTCGCAATCCTGCACGACAGTCTGCCGGATTCGCTTGCCCGCGATCCACGTGCGGTGTACGAACATGTGGCACAGGAATCCGCACAGCGCTTCGGTGTCCGCTGGCTTCCGCCGCTTGGTTTCCAGAATACCTACGCGATAGCCGTGCGGCGCGAAACGTCCGAAAAGTACAACCTTCACACACTGACCGATCTGGCGCGCGAAGCGAACCATCTCACGGCTGGTTTCACAGCTGATTTCATCGGACGTGCCGATGGGCTTCCGGGTCTCGAGCGTGTGTATGGCTTGCACCTGAATTCCGTTCGCCCGCTTGCGCCCGCAGTGAAGTATCAGGCGCTTGCATCTTCGGCAGTGGACGTTGTCGACGGATATTCGACTGACGGTCTGCTCGCCAAGTACGATCTCGTGACGTTGGTTGATGATCGGCATTTCTTCCCTCCTTACGAAGCGGCTGCCGTAGTCAGCGGTCGGCTCGCGCGAACGATGCCGAGTGCCATCGCCACTCTGACGTTGCTGAGTGACAGGTTGAGCGAGGCGCGAATGCGTGCACTGAATCGGCGAGTCGAAGTCAACGGCGAGGATATTCCGAAAGTCGCAGCAGGGGCGCTTTCCGATCTGGGCCTTGTTGGGTCGCAAGCGAGTGAATCTGCGTCAACCGGTAACGTCGACGACGGAAGTTTCTGGAATTATCTGTGGGCGCGCCGAGCATCGCTTGGTTCGATGGCCTTGCGGCACATCATGCTGGTGATCATTGCGCTTGGAGCGGCGGTACTAGTGGCAATCCCGCTTGGCCTGGCGCTTGAGCGTGTTCGCGGCGCGGCCGAGCCAACGGTTCGTTTACTCGGAGCGATCCAGACAATACCCAGTATCGCGATGCTGGCATTCATGATTCCGCTCTTCGGTATAGGCGTCGTCCCTGCGCTCGTTGCGCTGTGGCTTTACGCACTCTATCCGATTGCGCGCAATACCTTCACTGGTGTTCGCGACGCGGACTCGGCGTCGGTTGAAGCGGCTGAAGCGCTTGGCGCTACACCGCGGCAACAGCTCTTGAGTGTGCGCCTTCCGCTTGCTGCGCCAGTAATTATGGCAGGTGTGCGGACTGCTGCTGTGATTACTGTCGGAGCCGCAACGTTGGCGGCATTCATCGGCGCTGGTGGACTCGGCGAGCCTATCGTTGCCGGACTTGCACTTGCAGATACGCGCATGGTCCTGTCCGGCGCGTTGCCCGCGGCTTCGCTCGCGCTGATCGTTGACGGGCTGCTAGCAGTCGTTGAACGAGCTGTTACGCCGGCCCATCGCAGACATCATCAGTGATGCGGGAAACGCGGCCGGAATTCCTGCAAATCTGCCGGTGAGGACTTGTCACTACCGGCAGCATGGCGTGCCACTTCGCCAACCTGACCGTGATTCAGCATCGCGACCAGTACGACTCCTCCAATCACGTTCCCGATGATCGCCGGGATCAAAAAGCCGCCGATCATTGCACTCCATGTGGCCGCACCGGCAAGCGCCAGGTAGAATGCTTCGACGGCACCTGCGATGGAGTGTCGAAAGCCGAATGCGGCGATCGGGGCGGTGGTGATCCAGATGTAGAGGACCTGCGTGCCGGTTGCCCGCGTGGATGACACTAGCCACGCCATGAGCGCAATCAACCAGCCGCCAAAAATCGCGCGAAATACGACCAGGCCGAACCCGCCGTCGGTTCCACCCATGGCGACTCCACGCAGCGCCTGCTGCATCGGCCCGCTCACCAAGGGCGTATGTGCCAGCAGGAATCCGAACACGAACGTTCCAGCCAGGTTGCCCGCGAGCACAATACTCCACAGCCTGAAGACGCGCCCGAGAGTTGCGCGATCGCGTCTCTCCAGGAATGGAATGACCGGTTCAAGCGTATTCTCCGTGAAGAGTTGATTCCGCGCCTGTACGACGAAGATGAATCCGAGCGGGTAGCCAGCCGCTATTGCCAGCGGCGCAAATGCCGGGCTCACCCAGAGGGTGAGGTAGGCAGCGGCGAGGAAGCTGAATCCGATAGTGAGCCCCGCCGCTATCGATGACCATGCAAGGTCCCGCGCTGGTCGGCGCATTTCCTCTTCGGCCGTGACCCGGACATTCTCATGAATTTCTGCAGCGGAAAGACGTGTACCGGTTGCGGGCCCGGTTGTATCCGGCGTCGGAAGGAGGGGCGTTTCAGGCTGCGATTCCGGTACGGACGGTTGTCGCTTGCGTCGTTCCATACCAAACCAATTACTTACGACACCTGACTTCCCGGGTTTTCGCATGCGCAACTGCATCGCAATTCTGTGGCCGCTTTACCGCCGGCGATGGCGCGCGATTTTGGGCTACCGGCTGTTTCCGGGGAGAAATCGCGCGACGATACTTCGGCGAAGAACCTCGTTGCGGACTCGTCGCCACGCGCGCGGCATCGGTACGCCGTTGCCACGCGCGCGGTTTTCAGAGTGCGCGTTTGCTCGTTATAGTCGTCGCCGCGACGTAGAGTTCACCGTGCGGCGATCATTCTCTCGCCGCGGTTACTTGGGCGTGCGCTTGGATTGAGACGGAGCGGTCTTCCTCTGTCGATCGTCGGGAACCACGCCTAGGGCTGTTGCAAGATCCATCTGGTGATCCTGCTCCTGCTCCACGATTCCGCGCAATACCTCGCCGAGCGCGTATTCCTCAAGCTCTTCCGCTTGCCTGATACGGTCGCGATAGTGCTTGATCGTGTCGTCTTCCGCGTGAAGGTCCGCGCGTAGCATACCCTCATTGTCTTCCGACACTTCGACCTTGTCGGGGATGTGCGTCGGATACTCGCCGAAGTAGTCCAGCTGACGCGCGATGGCGAGGGCGTGGTCGAGTTCCTGGTGCGCGTGGACGGCGAGTTGGTCGGCAATATTCATGTACTTCGCGCTATCAAGTTTCTGGCTGAAAATCACGTACTGAATAATTGCCTTGAATTCACGAGCAATATCGCCTTGCAGTCCGGCAATCAACTCATCTCTCGTAGCTGGCTTGCTCGGGCTTGCCGGCTTGGTGGTAGTCTTCGCCATTTTGGGTCTTGAATTTGAGGGGGGCGTTACAACGCTGATCCCGTATTGATTAGCAGGAACCTTGCCGCCAGCGCGCGCATGCACCAACATTGGTAAGGATGCGTCAGGGGGGACCGAACTATGGTGATCACAAGGCGAGCCTACGAGCCCGCAGAAGACACGGACGGGTACAGGGTGCTGATCGATCGCCTTTGGCCGCGTGGAGTGTCAAAGGCATCCGCGCGAATCAACGCGTGGGAAAAGGATATTGCTCCTTCAGCCGAGTTGCGCACGTGGTACGAACACGATCCTGCCAAGTGGCCGGAATTTCAGAGGCGCTACAAGGCGGAGTTGCGATCAGCGGCGGCCGCCGCCGTGTTTGCGGACCTCGTGCGTCGAGCAAAGCGGGGCAGGGTGACCCTCGTTTACGCGTCGGCCGCTGGCGATATAAGCAACTCCGCGGTGCTCGAAAAGCTGTTGAATCGACGGGTAAGGGCCGCGAAATCAGGTTGAAGTCACGCGAGAGTGAGCTTTGTGAGTGCGGAGCCTTTGTGCATGGCCAAGTGCTCAGTAGTGTCGCTCTTGATCTCGTACTGCGGCTCGCCGACGCTTGCGTGGACCGTGTAGCCCTTGAACTTCACTTCGGAAGTCACCACGCGTGTGATGTGGCCGCGGACTCTACCAGCTTCCGAGTTCCAGCTGACATGGTCGCCGACACTGAATGAGTGTTTTTTAGTCAAAATCGCCTCCGGTTACCGTCGCGAAGTCCAAGTTCGACGTGGTGATTGGCCCGTGAAAGCCTGTTGAGCCGCCGTCGATCCGGGCTATATTAGACACTCTCCGCCTGTGTTGACCTGATATAGGGCGGAAATAATTTGTAAACTTTGCCTAAATGACCAAAACTGGAACTTTCGTGCCGGTTGACGCCGACGAAGCGGAACTGAAATACGCCGATCTCTTCGAGCGTCACAAGCAGCACCTGGGGTGGTTGGGAGTTGCGGTGATTCTAATTGGAGCCGGAGCGTGGTTCTACCTTCGCTCCGAGTCCATCAAGTCGCAGCGCGCAGAAGCCGCGTTCGAAGCGGCGGTCCAGAGCGTGTCTTCCGGAAATATTCCGCTGGCTGAATCGGACCTGAAGAAGGCGGCTCTGAGATATGCAGGCACGGACGGCGGTACCGAAAGCTCCATGGCACTCGCCAAGATCTACTACCAGCAGAGCAAGTTCCAGGAAGGGATCGATGCGCTGAAGGGGCCGGCCTCGGACAAGGGCGACATGCAATACGAGGCCACGCTGCTCGTGGCCACTGGGTACGAAGGACTGGCCAAATGGCCTGACGCCGCAAAAGAATACGAGACGGCGTCGGCGTCGGCGCGGTTCGATTCAGACAAGCAGAGCGCACTGGCGATGGCCGCTCGCGCGTATCAGGCGGGTGGCGACAAGGCGGCAGCGACCAAGATATGGAATCAACTCGTCGCCGATCCCAAGGGCACCTACGCGACGGAAGCTAAAATCAGGCTCGGTGAACTCGAAGCGGCTCCAGCGAAAGCCTGATAGGTAGGAAGGCTTCATCATGTAAAGGCCGTCCCGGTAAAGGGGCGGCCTTTCGCTTACGCTAACCGGAACCGGTCCAATCTCATC
>JBDTAZ010000192.1:0-3385 GCA_039924325.1 Gemmatimonadaceae bacterium | reverse complement strand
TTCCGCCGGCGGCAGGGGTGAGCAGCTCCAGCGCACTGGTCGTCGCAACGTTCATGGCTCTCTCCACGATCAACGATCTCACGTCTCGCACTGACTATCGCGACAACATTAAGTCAGCCGAAGATCTAGCGGGCTATCTCGGCTGCGTCGAGAATGGTCTCGATTTCAAAGCGCTGCACGGTCATGCGGGTGTTGGCACCTTTGGCGGCAGCGAAGACCAGACCGCGATCCTCTGCGCGGTTTCGGGTGCTCTGGTCCAGTACTCATTCTGCCCAGTCCGGTTCGAGCGCGCGATTCCGTTGCCCGTCAATTACAGCTTCGTAGTCGGAGCGAGCGGTGTTCTGGCCGAGAAGACCGGTGCCGCACTCGAGCTGTACAATGACGTATCGCGCCGATTGAGCAGCGGGCTCGAATGCTGGCGCCGTACTACAGGCCGTAACGACAATTCTATGGGAGCAGCGATCGCATCGTCTGCCGCTGCGCCCGACCTCATACGAGGCGCGCTGGCTGCGTCTGACGACGAAACGTATTCCGCCCAATCGCTGTTACGACGCTTCGAGCAATTTCACTCGGAAACCAACGAGATCATTCCGCGCGCGGGCGATGCGATGCTGCAGTGCGACCTCGCCGAGTTTGGCGCTCTCGTTGCGCAATCGCAAGCAGGTGCTGAGGAGTCGCTCATGAACCAGACTCCTCCCACGATATCGTTGGTGCGCACCGCTCGCGAGCTCGGCGCGGCCGCCGCATCTGCGTTCGGGGCCGGATTCGGAGGAAGCGTGTGGGCTCTTGTGGAGTCGCGCTCTGTGGATGCGTTTCTTCAGCGATGGTCCGCAACGTATCACGGTGATTTCCCGGGACAGAGCGAGCGATCCGACTTTTTCGTCACCCGCGCCGGCCCACCTGTGACGCGGCTATAGCAAGGGCGCAGCCTTGAACTGCATCAGGGCCGACAAGGTGCTTTTGCTCGTAAGTATGCGTATGATTTTCGAACTCGAGCCACTGACGAGTGCCGATGCGGTGTTATCCAGCGCGGCCCATCGCTGAATGCCGGCCGATGAGGGCCTCCAGCGTCATGCTCTCGGCAATGATGTCGTGCCGAATCAAAACGTATTCCCAGGGTAACCCACCATGACTCGCCGCGTAGGTGCTCGCGTGCCGGCACCATTCCTCCGCAGCTACTTTCTTCGCCTGTATGTCCTGGAATCCATTTCGCCGCGCACCTTGGGCTCCAACATGACAATGCGTTTCGGCGCCTCCGCCACAAAAAACCGGCTGGTACTCGCGCTGGTCGCCGCGGTCATCATAATAGATCTAAAACTGGCCCATCGCAGGTTTGAACCAGCGACTACTCTCTCGCTCCAGGATCACCGCCAACTTCCGCTCCGCATCGGACTGAAACTTCTGGACCGGCTACAGGCACCGCTCGAAATTGCCGAACAGGTACCTCGCCATGTTGCTCTTGTCAGCCGGTGCGACGCGGTAATCAAGAATCGTATCGGTCGCCGAGGCGGTGTACGCGCTTTGCTTCAACTCCGTGAACCCCATGCTCACCTTCACCTCATACCCACCATCCGATTGCTCCCGGTAGTGGGACTGCATCTGGGCATGAACGAAGCGCGCGATGTCACGCTAATAGCACCGAGTACCTTGCGTACTTCATCGTCGGCGAGGTACGAGCGGAATGTTGAACGACCTGGGCCGCAAGCCTGTACAGCAACTCCGCGTGGTCATCGTAAGAGACGTCGTCGAAGTCAACCAGACCGCTCACTACGTAATCTTCGAGTCGTGACTCTTCCGGACCTGACTTGCCCGGTGAAAGCACTTCAAGCTTGCTAGTACGGAGGTGCTGCAATGTCCGGACGTTCCGCGATTCCGGGAAGCTCGCGTTGCGCTGGCGACATCGAGGGAGTGAGGCGGCGCGATCGCAGCTATTCGGTCGCCTTTACCGCTACATCAGCGTAGTACCACGGATTGCCAGTGCCATCGACGATACGTCCGTTGGCGATGACCACGTCAAATGGGCCGTCCGCGGCCGGCGAACGGGGCGGGGATGCGCCGACGGCGCCCATCGAGACGCACCCGCACAGTGCGAACAACGCGAATACGCGCGTGGCGTACCTGAGGCGCCTGAGGTGCGCCACGATTTCTGCAGCGGGGTGAAAGCGGATTGGCTGCGTTGGCCGCATTGGGTGTCCGGAGAGTGACGCGCAAACAAAAAATGCCAACCTGAACGGGAGACAAGATGGCCGCGTTCCCGAACGTTGGCTAGCCTGCCGCGACCGGTGCGGCGGCAGTGGCGGTTGCGGTTGCGCTGCCTTCGGAGACTCCCGCAAAACCCTCACGCTGCATGTCGCCCCAGTGCCTCACTCCACGCGCGTAGCTCCAAAACGCCCTGACCCGAAACCAGACCGTGAGTTGACGGTATCCAAAAGGCTCCAGGAAAGCAAAGAAAAGAAGTTTGGTAAAGTCGCTGCGCCGCGGATATCTCCGGAACGTCGCCTCCTCCAGCACCACTGACCATAACGAGAGCAGCAGTCCGTAACCCACCGCAACGACCAACAGAAGAAGAGCAAGCTGCGTATCCACGACGCCGAAGCACACCCCGACGATCAGTCCGATGTAACCCGCGGTTTCTATGAGCGGCGCAAACATCTCTCCGAATACATAAAACGGAAACGAGACCAACCCCACTCGCCCATACCTTGGATTGAACAGCATTCCCCTGTGCGTGACGAGAGTCTCGATGAGACCACGATGCCAGCGCTCACGTTGGCGCGACAGGACCCGAACACTCGTTGGCACTTCCGTCCAGGCGACTGGGTCCGGAATGAACGGCATCGCTGCGCGAATCTTGTTGTCGTGCAGGTAACGATGCAGCCGCACCACGAGATCCATGTCCTCGGTCTCACTACTGTTCCGGTAACCGCCAATCGCCAGCATGTACTCTCGCTTAAACAGCCCGAACGCGCCCGAGATGATCAGATTGCCACCGAGCCTGTTCCAGCCAAGCCGCCCAAACAGAAATGCTCGTAGATATTCGACCGTTTGAATGCCCGGCAGCGGCCTGGAATCAACCTTCGCCATAGTTACACGGCCGTATGCAATCGCGCACGCATTCGCCACGCGGATCGTCCCGCCGACCGCGGCGATTTCCCCACTCAACAGGAACGGACGAGCCAGCCGCAACAGTGCGTCCGGTTCGATTAGCGTGTCAGCGTCAACGGCGACGACATACGGAAAACGCGCAGCGTTGAGCGCGGCGTTGAGCGCGTCACCCTTCCCCCCATTTGCCTTGTCGATCACTACTAGCTTGGAGTACGCCCGCGAGCGGTAGTACGCGTGCACCGGTTCGGTATCTATCTCGCGCGCGAATGCGGGCGGCACC
>JBDTAZ010000191.1:0-13337 GCA_039924325.1 Gemmatimonadaceae bacterium | reverse complement strand
CTCATCGCCATCATACTCGCGCCGTGGGATATACCGCTCTGGTGGGCGTGGCGAAGATTGCGTTTAGCAATTGAGGTCGATTGCGACGCTCGCGTGCTTCGCACGCATCCAGACATCAGGCGTTACGCCGAGCTTCTTCTGCTTACCGGACAGCGTAGCGCTGTGGACGCGACTCGACGCAGCGCATCGTGGCTGATGCGTGGTGTCACTCGGCCCTTGATAAACGGAGCGGCTCCGTTGCAGCCGCAACGCTCTCAACTTACGAGGCGAATCTCTATCATGACGCAATCCCAACCATCACATCCGTTCGGCCGCGCGATCCTGTTCCTGGGCGCGGCCGCGCTCGCGGCGAGCGTTGCCTTTGCCCTCCCAGCACCGCACACGTCAGCAACGACCAGCGCTCGCGGCAAGTCGCACTCAAAAGAGCTGCGGCAGACTCAACGCGTATTGGTCCACCTGACGTCGGTTGGGTTGCGTGGAGTCCAAGTCCAGAATAGAGAAATCACCGGAGAAGTACTCATATGGACCACGGGCTCGGCCGAAGTCGGAGTGGGCACTGCGAAGCCTGCTCTGGTCTCGGATACGCTCCACCTTCACTCGCTTCCTTCGATCACGGCCGACGTAACGGACGGCGACGTCGTGCTACAAATGCTGGGTCCCGGCACGATGACAGTCGCGGGTGATGTTACAGGTGGGCCGGCCTTGCGCCTTAGCGCGACTGGTCGTCGCATAGTCCTCCTGAAGGGCGGCTACGGCGTCAGACCGACACGCTGACCCGTAGTCAGAAGTCTGGCCTTAGGCGCGGATCGGTCAGATACCGTTTGCCACGAGGTGATCCTCCAATCTCGCGCACGATCCGGCCCGTGTGTAACGCTGATGCCGAATGAGGATCATCATTGTGCCGGCGCTGAACTTCGTGCGACGCGAGATGATGCCGAGTTAAGCGCTGGTGTACCGTCCGACCAGCTTCGGACGGGGATGAAGAGCGTCAGGATCCTCGCGTGCGGATCGGCGTCGGCGATCACAATTGATGTCGCCGGATCCGCTCCCCATAGCGCGGGGTGCATCGCCCTGTCATAGTAAAACATAAGATGCGGCCCCGCGTGCGGATTCACGTCCTGGAGGTACTGCTGCTTCGAAAGCATGTATGCCATGGCACCGACTGCCGGTTGCGGCACGAGGTGTGACGCATAGTCGCGCTGACTTTGCGCCACGACGTCGCGGGGGTTCGCGCCATTCAACACGAGCTCGGCCTCTTTCAGAATCTGCGGGAGCACGGTCCGGGACGCCGGCGGATTGAAGCACTGCGGGGCGCGGATCCGCGGGTTCCAGTATTCCGGATTATCGATGGGTCCAGAGAACGAGCGCAGCACCACGCAGGTAAAGCCGTTGGTGCCCCGGACAGCGTCAACGAACCGGTTGCGTGTTAACACCAGGATTGTAGCGGCATCGGAGACGTGCCGCGGCGCGGCAGTCCGGGCCAGCGCTATCTCCGCCGCGCGGTCCGGCGTGAGATAGGGCACCATGTCCCGGGGAACCTGTGCACCAAGTGACACGGCAATGATGACGCCGAGAGCAGAGACAATAGCAGTGCGGTTTCGCAGATTCGACACGGTTGGAGCTCCTTGGACCGTTTAAAGGGGGAGAGCGAATTCCGAAAATCCAGACGAATCCTCGGGGGTACGGCGCCGCCGCAGAGTCAAGTCTGAAACTGGCGGAGATGATGATCGAGATGGACGTACATGAACGTCGCCCACTCGTCGGGGGTCATGTCACCGAAGAAGAAGTGGGGATGCTTGGTGCACGCCGCCGGCCCGATCGCGAAGCGGTCGATCGCTCGAAGGAGTCGCGGAAGTTCCACGTCGAAATCCCGGTCGCCTACGACGATCACGCTCGGATGAGTCTTCGCATTCCGTCCCATCGGTTTGCCCTTTGCGAGCATCGACCGTTTGATGCGGCCGCCGATGAGCCTGCCAAGCACGTGGCGTGGGAGGACGGTGTCGCCGAGCGCATTCTCTAACGCCAGTGTTAGATGCGCGCATGCCTGCGCGGCGTTCATGCGGCCCCAGAGCGGCCTGCTGTCCGGGCGCAGCCGGGCGATCCGTTCTCGCACCTCGTTGACCACAAGAGGCTGATAGAGATTTTTCATCGCCAATGTCTCCTTCATTTATGGTGGACGGGCGCGATCTAGCGCAGCGTATCGAGGTAGGCGCAGAGCGCCTCGCCAGCGTCGGCCATAAGCTGCGGGTCCCGCGAATACTTTCCCGTTCCCCAGATCCCCGCCTGCGCCAGCACGATCAACATCGCCGACGCGCGAACGTCCACATCATCGCCGACACGGCCCGCGTGCTGGCCTCGCTCGAGCGCGGCGGCCACTGTCTCGCGCCAGCTCGCGTACATCGAGCCGAGTCGAGTGCTGAAGCCTGAGTCGAGCGGCGACATTTCCTGCGCGAGGTTGTTCATCGGACAACCGTAGACCAGGTTGCCACTCGTGGTGTCGTCGTCGATATGGCGTCGGAAAAGCTGCTGGAGGGTGGTGATCGGGTCGTCGCTGGCGATCAGGGGAGCCAGCCAGCGCTGGTACAGGATCGGCGCGAGCACCTCGTCGGTCATGGCGTAACCGAGCGCTTGCTTGCTCTCAAAGTGGTGGAAGAGCGCCCCCTTGGTGCTTCCCGCGACGGCGGCGATGTCGTTCAGACTCGCACCCTGGAAGCCGCGGTGGAACACCTCGCTGAAGGTGGCGCCAAGGAGTTTGTTACGGGTGGCACGCAAGCGCGCGGATTGTGATTTCGGCATCGACGCAAAATATACCGACCGGTCGGTATGTCTGTCAATAGCCATGTAAATGCGACTTCGAATGGCGATGATGGCTCTCGAGTAGCACTTTTTGTTGAGTCTGTCAGCCACCTCCGCTCATTACCATGTATGTGCCGAGCGCGAGGAGAATGAGTGCGACTATCCTGCGAAATTCTTTTTCCGGAATGCGCCGAAGAGCGCGTACGCCGAATAACGTCCCAACGAGCGCTCCGATCGTGGCGATCAGCACGAGCAGCCAGACATGCACGATCTCGCTTCCCTGCGTAACGAAATACACGGGCATTCTCGCGGCATCGACGATCAGGCCAATGGCGGTCGCAGTGGCTACGAACGCCTGCTTGTCCACATCGAATCCCAGGAGAGCCGCAGAGCGGATTCCCCCCTGGTTTCCCACGAGGCCACCGAACAGACCTGACACCGCGCCGGCGATCCAGGCAACAGATCCATGGAAGCGCATCCGCTGAGCAAGGCCCGTGAGCTGGCTCATGCCGACGAAGATGAGAATGAGCCCGAAGACAATCGCGAGCGCTCGATTGCTGGCGAACGAATGAAGCAGCGCTCCAGCAAGGCCGCCGGCGGCGCTAGTGATGCCGAAGCTGACAAGCACGTACCGATCAACGTGCGCGCGCAGTCGCCAGAATCTGAGTGCGGTCGCTAACACGTGTGGAATCGATATCGCGGCGACAGCCAGCTGGGTACCGACCCTGGCCGCCAGCAATGGTGTGAGCAAGCTCCCAATGCCGAATCCAACAATCGATGCGATTGCGCCCGCCACGAGTGCGACGAACGCTAGAAGGATGTGGAATGTCATCGGTTATCGGGTTCGCATCACTGTGACCCGCTCATTTGGTCCTTTTCCTTGAATGTGTCCTGGAGCGGACGGTGACTTTACCGACCATTCCCATCGCCGCGTGCGGGTCACACTGAAAGAAATAATTTCCGGGTGGAAGCGTCATGGGGATCAGGATCGTCTCGCCGGAGTGCTCGACGTAACCAGTCGCAGCCGGCAGCCGGACGTTGCGCGGATTCGAGTCGGGGAGGAAGTCGATGTTGTGACGCCCCGCATCGTCGACGAATCGCAGCGTGTCACCGACTGATACATCGACGCTTGCTGGGCGGAAGTATGCGCGTGTGCTGTCGCGCTCCATCGTGATTGTAACAACGTGCCCTTTCTGTCGATGCCCCTTGGTTGCACCGTATGCACTACCGAACGCGACGAATACGAGAGCTAACAGCATGTTACGCACGTGGGTTACCCTATGTAGAGTGTGAATGAAGCTCAGCGCTTGCAGGATCGTTCTTACGCTAGTTCCCAACGTGGTAAGTCACCTTGAGAAGAAGCGCATTGATCGGCGGTAATCGCAGCAGCGCTCGACTACCATATCCGATGTTGACGGCGCCGAGCGACATTGGATCAGTACGCGTCTGTGTCCAGGCGAGATACAGCGCAGAGCCAGGCCGATACTCCCACCGCAACACCGCGTTGCCGCGTAGCGATGCCGCAACGCCCGACGGGTCGACTATCACGAATGAGTGCTCAGGCCCAGCGCCGTCTGGATCGACGGTGATGCGATTCACGCCGTCGGTACCGAGCGACGTTTGCGCTGTTCCGATGTCGCGACCATACAGGAGGCGACGTGCCGAGTGTGGTGCTATGAATTCTCCAAAATCCCGGTAAGCACCAGCGGTCACAAACGGCTGCAGGTACGCATCGAGCGAGAGTCTCGGAGTCACTGCGGCGTTGGCTCGCAGCTCAAGTGATACGGTTCTTTGACGCAGCGCTCCCGTCACCGCACGCCTACTCGACGCGCCTGGCGTGCTATCGATCACTGTCGACACGAACTGCGCGCCAAGGTCGTGTCGCTCCACGCGCGCGCCGACACCGAGCGACAGCGCGTCGGTTGGGCGCAGCGACAGCGACGGCGCGATACCCATGGTCCGGTCGGCGCTCCGATCCGCGGACCACCACAGGTCGCTCGCCATTGAGAGCGTATGCCGCGTATCCGTCTCGACATGAGCCGCCGCGCTGTCGCCCGCCTCGATTGCAACCGTCGGCCCCCCACGAAGCAGCCGATCGTCGTAGTGCGTCGGAAGATGCAGTAGCAGCGCGCTGACCGTCCAGTACGACGGCGTCATCACATCGACGGCGACATGATAGTCGCGCGCGATCGCATCCCCATCGAAGTTGCGGAGCGACTCGATTCCGGCCGTAACATCAGCGTAGTGATACCACACTCGCGGTGTGGTGAAGCTGCGACGCACGTTCGCGACCAGCGACTGCGTTCCTGCAACCGGGACAAAGCCGAAGTCATTGGCCTCGAAGCCGGGACTCACGACTTCACCGCGGCTCTCCCAAGTCCATGCACCTCCGTCCTTCGCGAAGCGGGCCGCGCCAGCGTATCCATGAAGCGTGCGGCGCGCGGGATCATCACGCGTGTCGAAGAATCCTGTGTCGATGCGACGTCCGGAGCGCTGAAAGTAGTGTGTGCTACTGTTCTCGACACGTTGCAGTGCCAGCGAATCACCGCTGATCAAGGACACGGCACTCGTCGCTGTGAAGTGATATGTATGACTCGCGAACCAGCGATCCGCATCCAGGCCGCCGGTCACAGCACGACTCGGAAGAAGCGACGCCAGCGCATCGGGGGATTGCGATGCGAGTTCGCGGCTCACGACGGCTCCGAGTGCGCCGACCGACAATTCGCCGGACGTGGAACGCTTTTCCACTCGCCCCAGCAGATAGGTCGTTGCTGGCTCAACTGGAACACTCGTTAATCGTCCCGACGAGTCGAGCACGGCGGCTGTTTCGCGCTCGGTCCGCGCTGCAAGCGCACCAATCGTCCAACCGTCGCGCGATTGCACGGCGATGCGACCGGCGCCGAGGATTCGAGTTGCACCTGGTGCATCCACCACCACGCCTGGAGCCTGTAGCGTCGGCGGGTGTCCGACACGACGCGAGTAGTACAGGCGAAGTGGATCGGCGTCACGGCACGTAAAGCAGTCGACGCTCCCAAAGCTGAACACGCCAGCGTCCTGTACGAAGAACTGCCGCTTCTCAGGGAAGAACGTTTCGATGGCGGTGAGATTCAGAACCGCGGGATCTACTTCTACCTGGCCGAAATCGGGGTTCACGGTGAGCGTGGCGGCCGCACCGCTGCGCCGCAGCAGAAGGTCTGCTCCAACGGCTCGCGCTGCGTGGGAACCGTGCGCGTTGTTCGGGTCGTCCGGCACCCTGGGGCTCACACCGAACGAGGCGTAGGGCAACGCTTCCATAGATACTGGGCCGAGCCGCGGATTGAGGCCGGTCAGGTGGCCGAAATACGGCGGCCCGCCCGGCTCGCGTTTCGTCCAGAAGGCCCATTGAGACGTCTCGTTATGACGCTGCTCGAATCGCCAGATCTGCAGCCCCCAAGTCTGCGGCCCCGATCCGGCGAGACGAAGCTGGGAGAATGGAATGCGTATTTCCGCCGTCCATCCCAGCGAATCGACGCGCGTCGCACTTTCCCACACCGCGTCCCACGCCGGGTCAGGGTCTGCTCGGCCGGTTGAGAGTGCGTCGTACTGCACGCCAGACGGGTCGATCCGGAACACTGTCCGACCGACGCGATCGTGGTAAGTGTCAAAGACGAAGAGCAGGTTGTCCGCGGTCGTTGCATCGTCGCGTCGCACGAGTCGCGTTCGAACACCAGCGGCGCCGCCATCATCGTACATGCGAGCGCCGATGTACAGCGCGTCATCGTCGTAGAGGAACCGCACTTCGGTGCGCTCGACGGCAGGCCGTCCCTCATCGGGGTCATGCTGTAGGAACCCCGTAGCCGGAACAGCCCTTTTCCAATCGGCCTCGTTCAACCGTCCGTCGATGTCTATGGCGACCTGTCTCCGTACCGCTGCTACCTGCACTGGCACAGTGCCGGACGGTGGCGTCCGCTCAGCTGCAGCGCTCATTGCGGGGGGGAAGAATATGGCAAGGGCGATCAATATCATAATACATCATACGTATGATGTATAGAATAAACAAGAGGGGATCTGCCATTGAGCAACTGGAGTATGCTATTGCGATGTTGCTCAATAATACGTACTATGAATAATGGTCAAGAAAACGACTCAACGGCGCACCAGACGGCGGCTCACGGATGTCGTCATCGACCGGATTCAGCAACAGATCTCACTTGGCGTTCTGGCTCCGGGAGACCGCCTGCCTACCGAGACGGAGCTCACCGAGACTCTCGGCGTGAGCCGAACCACAATTCGGGAGGCCGTCGTCGTGCTCGCTCACGCCGGCCTGCTCCACGTCCGGCAGGGTGATGGTACCTATGTCACCAGTGCCGGCGCTGGGCGGGAGTCGCTGGACGACCGGCTACGTCGAGCCGCTGTGCTGGAAGTGTACGAAGTGCGCCGCCCCCTGGAGGTTGAAGCTGCGCGTCTGGCCGCTGAGCGACGGACCGAAGGCGACGTACGTCGTATGCGCGAGTTGCTCGTAGAGCGCGACCGGTTACGGGAGGCGCACGACGTTGCTGGAGCCGTACGGGTCGACGTAGAGTTTCATACCGCGATCGCCGTGGCAAGTCGGAACGCGGTCCTGGCGGACGTCTATCGCGCATTCAGCGTCGCGCTCCGCGACGCGCTGATCCACATTGCCAACGACGCAGTTGCGCAGGTGGATACCACCGACTTGCACTACGCACTGGCGGACGCCATCGACAGGAGCGATTCCGACGGCGCTGCGGTCGCTGCTGCACGCCTCATCGACATCGACGCGACGACGCTTCGGGTCGCGCTCGCACGGTAGCGCGGCGCTTCAGTCCCGCACGATCCGAATTCGGAATTGCGACCAACTGTCCGTTGGGCAGCTCGATTTTACGTATCCCATTGGGCACCAACTATCAGTGATAGCATCAAATGACCTCCTCGCAAAACAACGACACTGTAAATACGGCGATGTTCGACAGGTTGTGACAGAGAAGGCTGCCAGAATCGACGTCTGTGCCGGCGGTATCCTCGTAGCCTTGCCTATCCCCGCACCAACGCCTTGTACTTGATCCTCTTCGGCTGATCCGCGTCCGTCCCCTTACGTTTGTGCAGGTCCAGTTCGTATTCCTTGTAGTTCCCCTCAGCATACGCAACGGCCCGTGTAGTTCACGAGTCGGTGTTGAGAACGGTGTTGCGCTGCATACACTTAGCGTCTCACCCCGTGCAGTTCAATCTTGTCGTGAGCTCGTTCGCGACAACGCGCGTTGTCACGACATGGATCTGCAGCCCTTTCGGCGTGCGGTCATCCACCCGCCGATGCGCCCTGGAAATGGACACGAGGTCGAAGGTTACAGCGCTTTAGATTCGTCTCAAAAAATTTCGATGCGATAAGCCTCATCCGACTCTGGCAACGCGGGAGCTTCCCAAAATGCATGATTGAGCGCTTCGAAGCCGATGAGCTCCGGCTTGTCTCCTGAACGCAGCATCGCACGGTGAAACAGACTGGTGCCGCTCAAGAACCAATCGCGCGTACTGGTGAGGAACAAGGTTGGCGGCAAGCCGGCCAAGTCCCGCGCCGGTGAAGAACGCCTGCGAGTCACCGATCTGGCTGAAGTCGCCAAAGCCTGAAAAGATTCCGAGCGCCGCGGGCTCAGGCAGACCCAACGTCTTGCGTTTCATGGCGACTTCGCCGGTCATCACCGCTCCAGACGATGTCCCGTAAATGGCGATCTCAGATGGCGAGTGATTCTTGAGCAGTTCGCGATATACGGCGATGACGTCGTCGATGCCAGCCGGATAGGGATGCTCGGGAGCAAGGCGATAAAGTACAGCGACTACCTCGGCCTGCATGACGCTCGCGAGGGGAATGCTCTCGCTCAACGAGCAGCAGTCATACTCGTACGCGCCTCCGTGAATATTTATCAGTACATATGGTTTCACTCGAATCCCTGGCCGCGGAGTCACCACGGTGACTGGCACGCCGGCAATGGATCCGGGCGTAACCGTCGCAGGATAGCGGTCGAGCAGGATTTTCATGCTTCGCTCGCGCGACTGATCGGCGTTGAGCCGGCGCTCAGCACTGGCGACAGCAGGTCGAGATCACGGACGAGGCGCTCCACGCGGAGATTCGCCACGACCTGCTCTACGCATAGGAGCGCCGTGTTGACGAGCAGTGCGAGAACGTTCGCATCGCCTACCTGCGCGACAAGCTGCTGCAACCGGGACCTGGCTGGACAGCTGATAGCGAGCCGCACAGTGGCCACGACAGGTTTTACAATCCGCCAGCAATGCCGACGGCGTATCGCACGCCGAGCCGCTCGTACGAGACCCAAGTGTGGGACGTGGCGCTTGCAGGGACGGCGCTCACGCACACGCCGCGGGATCGTACCGCGCGCTACGCCCTGCTGTACAACCAGATCGCCTCCCTTCGTGATGGCCAGGCGCGAGAGGAAGAGTTGTGGCCTCGCCTTGCACCGCTCGGCTTCAACCGCACGTTGAGTATGCCAGAGCGAACCGCATTCCTCTCCACCCTAGGCGAGCTGGCGCGTCTCAACCAGGTGATGGCCGGATCTGGCGGCCAAGTCATCGAACTGGCCAGCCGTGGTGGCGACGGGATGCGGCTCACGCGAGCAAATGCCGACACGGTGCTCGTGCACGGTGGTGGTCACTGCGCTCAAGCCGTGCCGATCCCGCTGGCGCGCGATTAGCATTCACGGAGCAGCATTCGGGCGGCCCGACAAAGCCGGGGGCTCACCTGGTACCGCAAGGAAAGTTCGGCGCCCGAGGATAACTCACCTGCAAGCTGCGTGTGTCGGCAGTGCGACCAGGACGTCTGCCCAGACAATGTGTGATTCGGAACTGAGCTGACGGACGCGCCATTCGCGCCTGTGCGGTGGTCGCGGGACGGTTCGAGGACACCTGCGCACACGCTCCCTGGCAGTACTACACTGAGCGGCCTGCACTTTACGACCCATTGGCGAAGCCGTAACGCGCTAAGCTGCCGGCTTGGCCCCGCCGTGACAGAGAATGCCGGTGACATTACCAAGAATGTCGCGGACATTGTACTTCGTACCTACCCCCGCACCAACGCCTTGTACTTGATCCGCTTCGGCTGATCTGCGTCGATCCCCTTCCGATGCAGATCCAATTCATACTCCTTGTAATTCCCCTCAGCATACGCGAGGGCGGGTGTAGTTCACGCAGCGGCACTGAGAACAGTGTTGTGCTGTATGCACTTAGCACGTAAGCCCGTGTAGTTCGAGCTTGTCACGCGTTCACTCGTGACAAGGTCCGTTGTCACGGACGGCATAGCAGTCGCCGGATTCGCCGCGGGAGATCCTGCTTGAGCCCTGGCGACACCACACCCCGTAACGTCATGCGCGCCGCCGAGTAATCGCCGTTCATGAGACCCGTGCTGCCTGTCCGTACGCGTCGCTCAGCTCGGCACGGGATGGAGTCTCAAGCTTCGTAGTGGGGGCAAGCTGACGTGGTGACGAATATCAGAAAGCGAGAATCAGGGTTCGGTCGTCCGCTGTGTATGCTGCGCGAGACCGGACCCTAATTTCCTTTGTGTTACTCGCCCGACTCCGTCGGCAGGTTCATCGCCGTCCAGCCCGTGATACCCGCAGACATCACCATCACATCGCTGTAACCCATCTTCTTCGCGCGAAGTGCAGCGTTCGGCGCCTTCCTGCACAAGGGATTGGAGCAGTAGAATACTATGCGTGATTTACTATCGCCCGGCAGATCCGCGGGGCTGTAACCGAACGGATCCAGATTCAGCGCGCCGGGAACACGAGCGTTGATCCAGCTCTGACGAGAGTTGACGTCGACTATTACAGTCGGCTGTTGCAGCATCGTCTGGTGCAGATCGCTCGGCGATATGCTCCTGAGCCCCATGAGTCGCGCGAACATGTCAGTTAGTGGTGTTGGGTAGCGTTGAATGCATCACGTGCGCGATCCTCTCGCTGCGACCATCGCGATCCGTGTCACTACGAGCAACACTGACACTCCAAGGACACCCACCGCGAACGCGGTTGCATATTGGAGCGGCGCGATCATCCATACAATCGCGTAGGCAACGCCGCCCAGTACGAGACTCCAACCCGTGAACCGGCGGATCGACTGCTCGACCATCGGATCACCACACGCACCTATCCGCCGCGTGATCGTCTTGGGCACGAGGTTGGCGTAGACCAGTACCACACCGCCGGTCAGGACGCCGAAGATTCGGAGCTCGATCTCGCGGCTCATGTAAGACGGTGAAAGAAGCTGAAGCACCACCGAAGCGACAATCAGCAGAGCTGCGATGATCAATCCGCGCATTATGGCCGCGCGCGACGATTGTGATTCGACGGTCATGATCAATCCTCCTGCATGAGTGGTGTTCCCTCGTTTTCAGTACTGGTGATCTGAAGCCCGAACGCCTGCGCGAAACCCAGAAGCGCCTCTTCGAGCACGGACATCTTGAGGCGGTACATGATGGTTCGGCCATGTCTCTCGGCCTGCACGAGATCAGCTGCTGCGAGCACAGCGAAATGGGCCGACATGGTCGACTTGGTGACGTCGAAGTGCTCCGCGATCTCGCCCGCGCTGATGGGCCCCTTCTGGAGCAGCTGAAGAACCTGTCGCCTGGTGGGATCGGAGAGCGCCCTGAATACGTTGCCCATTTTCGATATTTAGCCAATCATCGAAATATCCGCAAGAGGGAAATTTTTCGGACCGGGCGGCGGCGCTTTCTCAGTTGAGCCCCGAGCTCGCCCTGCGGCGCGGGCAGCCAAAGCCTCACGGCTCGTCAGGCCAGAGCCGGTCCAACAGGCACCCCATGATATCGCTCGCCGCCCGCGGGGCCGGTCGGCTCAGCCGCTCCTTCGCCTCTTGCTCCGTGCGCGCGCGGGCTTCCGCTGCCGCCCGGCGTAGTGCCCGGCGGCGGAACTCCTTGACGGCGCCCTCGACGGGCTCCAGCAACTCGGGCGCGAGCCAAACGCCTTCAGTCTGGTGGGTGAAATCCACATGGAGTGCGTAGTCGCCCGGGCACGGCCCGAGCACGGACTCGCCGCTCCGCGAGGGGAGCGTCTGCCCGAGTACGGTGGCCGAGCGTCCCGCGAGGCCAGCCGCCTGGGTCTCGGGTGTGGCGCGCACGCGGACCATGTCGCCGATACCGGCGACCGTGCCATCGAGATCATCGCTCATACGGGCGCATCCTTGTTACGAGAGAGCGGGACCGTCCGGTCGTGAACGTTCGGCGTCCGCCTAACGCTCGAGTTCAGTTGCAGCCGAAGGAAATAGAATGCGAGCGCGCAGCGCTCGCTACCACGGACCGGCTGTCAACTGCAACGATTCGTTAGACAACAGACGGTATGGACTCGACGTACCGCGGATCTGCGCAGACAGCACCGTATGTCGCATGGATCCGAGCATGTTCCTCGCTCGAAAGGTGAGCCTGCGGCTGATGCACGCCAGCCCAAGGGATGGCTAGCTGATCGAGTTGCCTTTTCAGTGAACGCGCAACCCCGACGCCGATGCAGAGGATTGCCTCCGGGGCTGCCGCGCGGAGCATAGCTCCGATATAGCCGTGCCAGCTTGCCTCGAGCACGGCTTGGCGCACGTTCGGCGCCGGTTTGGATTGTCCGGGAACGTACAACGCCGCTACGCTAGCATCGACGAGCCAGACACCGTTGCTCTTCAAGTTCATGAGTAGGCGGAGCTTCGCTCGAAGGCGAGAGCGCGCGTCAGACGTGCGAGAGGGCTGAAGTGGCGCACAGTCTGGGACCGTGCCTGCAGGCGTCAGACAGCTCTGGAAAATCTTCCAGTATTGGGGTGTACCGGAATTGCGCGGCGCGGCAATCGGTTGTTCGAGAAGCTGGTTCTCGCCATATCCGACGTTATAGACCAACCGCACGAACTCCCGCGGCAGTCCAGTTGGTAGCTCAGCCAGTGGGCGCAGCCTGTGCGCTAGTTCACTAGCTGTCGTATAGACGTGTGACTCAGCGAACAGCACTACGCGAACTCGGTCTGGTCGCCAGTATTGACGGTGGGCCTCGACCGCATGGAGGATGTCTAGCGGCTCGGCACCAGCACCGATGAGCGGGACAACTTCGCGGTGCGTCGCCCCAAGATCTTGATTCAATGAAATGGGTGGCTGTCTCACGCCGAGTTCTGCTGTAAAGGCTCTCATAAATTAGCTATGAACGGAACTGCACGCAGCGAGGTACAATTACAGCGTACCGCGTCGCCTTTGACTGCAGCAACGCTCGTTAGATGGCACTGCTCCCGCGATTAGTTTGACCCATTTCGACGCGTCGTTGATCGGCATCTGCTGCTATCATCGCGTACCGGCGTTCGATAGTCCTCTCTACCTCCGCACTCTCGGACTGACCTAATGCCGAACTGCTATGCGCGCGAATTCGAATGGACTCATAACTTTCTACGGTGATTGTCTTCTCAAACGAACCATCATCGGTTCGGCGAAGTCGTTTGATAAGCACTTTGAGTGCGTCGTAAGCCAGGTTGCCGACGATGCCGGATGCCGCACTGAGAAAGAAGAAGCT
>JBDTAZ010000190.1:0-21611 GCA_039924325.1 Gemmatimonadaceae bacterium | reverse complement strand
GTCTGTTCCACCATTCGATTCGACGATCTCGCCAGCCATGCGGCGAAGGGTTCGCTCAACCGCATTTGCATCAAGTATGGTCTCTGTGTGCTCAGTCATCCGGCTCAAATATAGCCCATGACGGCTATCGAGTCCCGCCGGTGAGATCGACCCCTGCGCGTCGCTCCACGACCTTGACCGCCTCAACGTGGTCGGCTTCCTCACCCAGTTCCGCATGCGCCTCGGCGAACAGCCTGGATGTCAACTCGAGAATGTCCGCCGGGGTGCCCGTTTGCGCCGCTATCCCAGCCGCAATTCGAGCATCCTTGTCGAGAAGTGCGAGCCTGAAAGTTCGGGGGAAACTGCGGTTCAGGACCCGCTCCGGGAACAGATTGATCGAACTGTTTGACCGACCGCTAGAGGAGTTTATGACGTCGAGGGCCACGGCCGGATCGACCCCCAGCTTGGACAGCGTCGCCAGGCCCTCAGCGGTGGACCACACGTGTACAGCCAGCAACGCATTGTTGATCGCCTTGACGGCGTCGCCGGTTCCAACCGCGCCGCAGTGGACGATCTTGCCGGCGAACGATTCCAGAATCGGGCGTGCTCGCTCTAATGTCGCGGGATCTCCGCCGACCATAACGGTGAGCTTGCCCTGCTCCGCTCCAATAACACCGCCGCTCACCGGCGCGTCGATAAAACCTATTTCACTCGAAGCCAGCCGCTCCGCGATTCGGCGAGACGTGGCAGGGTCACCCGACGTGCAGTCGATCACGATGGCGCCAGGCTTGAGTTGCGCAGCAGCGAAATCTTTCCCGCCTGCAGTTGCGACGCCAGCGCCAAACAGGGTCGCCTCGACTTCAGCAGATGTCGGCAGGCATGTGATGAAGAACTCCGAACCCTCGGCGGCGTCCGCTGGTGACGAAGCATTGCGCGCCCCTGTCTCGGCGGCGAACATGGCGGCCTTGGAGCGCGTTCGATTCCAGACTGCGAGTGAGGTGATGGCGGCGACATGCCGCGCCATGGGAGTGCCGATGGCACCAAGACCAACAAATGCTGCTCTCGAACGATTCGACACGCTGATCACCCCGTAAGAATCTGCTCCGCCTTCAGAAGCATGCTTGGGTCGGCGTTCGGGTAGCGGAGCTTCAACTTTCGCAGTGCCCTCACGACAGTCCCTGTAACAAGGTAATTACGAACCTTCTTGTCGTCCGCAGGAACGAGATACCAGGGAGCCGCCTTGGTAGAGGTGCGCCGCAGCATGTCGTGATAGGCGTCCGTGTAAGCGTCCCACTGGCGGCGATCGTCAAGATCGCCCTCGCGGAATTTCCAGTTCTTTTCGCTCTTCTCCACCCGCTTCAACAGTCGGCGGCGCTGTTCGTTGCGCGAAACGTGGAGAAAGAACTTGAGGACGATGACGTTGTTCTGGACGAGCATCCGCTCGAAGTCGTTTATCTGATCGTAGCGAGACATCCAAATAGGCGTTCCGACCGTGCCGTGAACGCGAGCCGCGAGCACATCCTCGTAGTGCGAACGATTGAAGATGCCGATCATGCCGCGCGGCGGCATTGCGTTGTGGACACGCCAAAGAAAGTCGTGCCTGCGCTCGATGGGAGTCGGCTCCTTGAAGCTCGTAACATCGCAACCCTGTGGATTGCACGCACCGAACACCTTCTTGATCGTGCCGTCCTTGCCGGCCGCATCGCGACCCTGAAGCACGACAAGCAACGCGTAGCGCCCATCGCCGTACAGTTTCCCCTGCAGGGCAGTCAGTCGCGCAAGCCGCTTGTCAGTTTTCCTGCCGATTTTGGTGTCGCGAGGTGCGTCCTCGCATTTCGCGTCTTCATCCCGAAGACTTATGGGGGCTTCGGCGTCGACGGGTTCGAGTTGCATCTGCGTAAGTTACGACACGAACGAGGGATTTTCTTAGCAGAAATTGGTCATCAGGACGCCTGCGGCCAACCGCGCGGTCGAAACGCTCACCGACGCCTGTCCTGGCATCTTAAGTACTACGTTAGGCCGAATTGCGTAACTGCTTGCAGCATAATCAGTTATCATGATTATCTCACCGTTGTACAACCGTGAGTCTTACTATCGGTGGCCGCATCCTGCGGGGTCGTATCCATGGCGGAGGGCGCCACATACAGGCTGCGCAGCGTCTGAAAATCGTCTGTGGAGATCTCTGTAGCTTTAACCTGTCCTCGCATGATGGACTGGTCGCTGTAGCTGTGTGGCAAGCCAAGCACGTGACCAAGCTCGTGTAGCATTACCTGGTCGCGTTCCAGAGTTGAAAGGGACGCGCCGTCGCGACTGTGCACGGCCAAACCCACTGTCCCGGTGACGATCCTGCCGGAAGCCTCCCACGTCACCGTTGTCCACCCGTCATACGGTGCGTCAAAGTGGTCCACCCAATGAATGACGATGTCCGCCGGTTCCGGATCCGTGACGACCCGGAAAGTGACGGGGGAGCCCGTCGAGCCCCACGCGCGCAGCGCCGAAACGACTTCATCGTGATAGGCAGGGGCCCAGCCGGCGATCATCGGCGCATCCGCGATCTTCACTTTGAGCGCTCTCGACGCACTGAGCGGCCAGCGTGGTGTGAGCCGATTGCTGTTAGAGCCAGTTAACGTCGAGCCCGAGGCATCGTCCAAGCTCCCGGTGGTGGTGACACAGCGAACCGAGTCGACCGCCTCCGCCACGCTCCGTGGCCCGCCTCCGACCGCGAATGAAGACGCGGCCGCTGGAGTTCTTGCGTACGTCGCAATGGACTGGCTGGTGCCAAGCTGGAGCCCAATAAGTAAGCCGATTAGTCGGACCGATTGCATCGATCGGTGACGACTTGGCTACCGCATGCGCAACGGCCAACCGCGTGCCAACCGCGGGCCAACCGCGGGCCAACTGCGGGCCAACTAGAGGGAAAACACTACATAACACTTTGCCAAAGGGGCGCGTATGGCTACGCGCGGCTCTCAACCAAACTCACATGTCCATACGACATTTCATCATAATCCTAACTGCATCCCTGCTCGCATTCACCGCGGCACCGCCTGCGGCTTCCGCGCAGGGAGTCGACGTGATCAGAGGCCAGGTGGTTGGCCCCGATAACGCCCCGATCCCTGGTGTACGCGTCACAGCAACGTCAGTCAGCGGTGGCGTCAACCGAAATGCGCGAACAAACGCGCAAGGGCAGTTCACAATCACATTCCCTGGCGGCGAGGGTGATTACTTCATGACTTACGCCGCGATCGGATTTGCGCCGAAGCAATTCGAATTGAAGAGACTCGCCGACGAGGATTTTCTAGTGGCCGACGCAACAATGTCGAGGTCGGTGGCGTCACTCGACACTGTAAGCGTTAAAGAGCGAGCCCGCGTCACGATTGGCGAGGAAAAGGCGCCCGACGCGAGCGGCACCGAGCAGACTGCAGAATTGTCCGCCGTGTCGGTTGATCAGCAGGGTGATCTCAACGCCATAGCCGCGTCCATTCCAGGCATCACCGAAGTACTCGGTGCCAACGGTGATCCCGCCGGTTTCTCCGTGTTAGGTCTTTCAGCGGATCAGAACACCACGACACTCAACGGCAGCACGTTCGGCGGTTCGACACTCCCGCGCGACGCCGACGTTTCATACACAGTCGTAACGGCGCCATTCGACGTCAGTCGCGGCGGCTTCAGCGGTGGGCAGCTCAACATTCGCTCCGCGAGCGGCTCCAATTACATTCGGCGCAGCATGTCGCTTAACGTGGACAACCCTGCATTGCAGTGGACAGACCCCACTGCGCGAGCACTCGGCCAGGAATACAGCAACGTCTCTGTAGGTGGTTCAATGGCCGGCCCGATTGTCTTCGACAAGGCCTTCTATAATGTCTCGTACCAACTCGGCAGACGATCCAACGACCTTCGCACGCTATTGAATACCGATCCGGTTGGGCTTGAAGCAAGCGGGATTTCGCCCGACTCCGCGAAACGGCTTATCAGCCTTCTCAGCGCCCAGGGGATCCCGACGCTCGTTGATGGGAGCATGCCCGCGAGCAAACTAAACGACAGCGGTTCGCTGTTCGGCAGCCTCAACTTCACTCCGCCTAACTCCGCAAGCGGGCAGACATTCAACCTCACGTTTGGCGGAAACTGGAACCGTCAGTCACCGGCGAGTTCCCTGACGACATCCGTCCCTGCTTTCGGCGGTGACCGGACGCGATTGACGGGGAACGTGCAGCTGGGACACACCGCGTATGTAAAGAGCAAGATTCTCAGCGAAACCACTCTGAGCGTAGACGGCGGCCACACCTATGGCACTCCGTATATTGATCTTCCCGCCGCAAGCATACTCGTCAATTCCGATTTCGCGGACGGCACCAGCGGCGTTCGCAACGTGAGCGTCGGTGGAAGTAACTCGCTGAGCCCGAAAAGCAGCAACCTTACGCTCGATGCCACCAACGTGCTGTCGTGGTTCAGCCTGAACAACAAGCATCGCCTCAAGTTCAGCAGCGAGCTTACGCGTGACAGCTACAACCAGGATCGCACGACCAACACACTCGGCACGTTCAACTTCAACTCGCTCGAAGAGTTTCAGAATAACAGCCCAACAAGCTTCAGCCGGACACTGTCGCCGCGCGTGCAAAGCGCGAGCGCGACAAAGTTTTCATTCTCGCTCGGCGATTCATATCGCAGGACGCCGGCCTTGCAGCTCACGTACGGCATCCGACTGGACGGAAATCATTTCGACAGCGGACCGACGCTGAATCCGCAGGTGCAACAGCTATTCGGCGTCGATAATGACAGCAGGCCCAATCATATCTATGCGAGCCCGCGGGTCGGCTTCTCGTGGACGTACGGAGCTGATCCGCAGATCGCGGCGTTCCAGGGCGCGGCTCGCACACCGCGCGCGGTAGTGCGTGGCGGTCTCGGAGTATTCCAGGATGCTCCAAACGCGACTCTAATCGGTACGGCGATCGATAACACGGGCCTACCAAGCGCGGTTCAGCAGCTCAGCTGCGTCGGCAACGCAACGCCAACGCCCGACTGGACAAACTATCTGAATAACACGGGCATGATCCCGGTAGAGTGTGCCGACGGCACGACCGGCGGTGTGTTTTCCAATGCCGCACCGAATGTCACTCTCTTCGCCAAAGACTTCTCGACACCGCGGTCCGTTCGTGGAAACCTGCAGTGGGGCGGTCCAATTTTGTCCAACCTGCTCAGTCTAACTGTGAACGCGACGTACTCGCGCAACCTCAACCAGAGCAGCTTCGTAGACCTCAACTTCAATCCCGCAGTGCAATTCACGCTGGCGGACGAAGGCGGACGACCGGTGTTTGCGCAGCCGTCAAGCATCGTTCCGAACACTGGCGCCATTGCGTCAACGTCCTCGCGAGTCAGCCCTCTCTTCAATCGTGTTACCGAAGAAGTTTCGGATCTCGTGAGCGAGAGCAAGCAACTCCGGTTCACCTTCAGCCCGGTGCAATTCAACCAGACCTTCAGCTGGTCTTTGAGTTACGTCTACTCAAACAACCGGGCTGAGTATCGGGGTTTCAGCAGCACGACGGACAATCCGCTCGACGTTCAGTGGGGGCGCAGCGGCTACGATTCGCATCATCAGATCTCGTACAACCTCGGGTACAACCTTTACGATGCTGTGCGAATAAACTGGAACGGTCGCTTTTCAAGCGGCACTCCGTTTACGCCCATGGTCGCCGGCGACGTCAATGGCGATGGCTACTCGAACGATCGCGCGTTTGTTTTCGATCCCGCAACGGCCACCAGTCCGGCTCTTGCCAGCGCAATGAAGACACTGCTGGCGTCCGGCGGTCCGGCGCAAGACTGTCTCTCGCAGCAGGTCGGCAAGCTGGCGACGTACAACAGCTGCGAAGGGCCATGGGTTTCCAGCGCGAACCTGAGCCTCTCGTTCAACTCGCTCAAGTTCCACCTTCCTCAGCGCTCGACACTTACTCTCAGCGTGAGCAATCCACTCGGCGCGGCCGACATAATCGCGCACGGCGAGAACAAGTTGCACGGATGGGGACAGAACTCGTCGCCTGACCAGACGCTGCTCTACGTCCGGGGCTTCGACCCTGCCTCGAAGGACTACATATATGATGTCAACCCGCGGTTTGGGAGCAGCAATCCTCAGTTCCAGCAGTTCCGGACGCCGGTCGTCGTGACTGTCGGGTTGCGAGTCGATATCGGCCCGTCGCGCGAACGCCAGCGGCTCACCCAGGAACTCGACCGCGGTCGCACACAGGAAGGATTCAAGCTGCCGGCCTCGATGTTGAAGGGTATTTATGGCAGTGGTGGTGTACTAAATCCGATGGCGCAGATGCTTCGTCAGAGTGACACACTGCAGCTGACCGGTCCGCAGGCCGACTCGCTTGCGTCGATGAACCGGCGGTACACGATCGCGCTCGACTCGATCTGGACTCCGGTCACGAAGTTCTGGGCAGATCTGCCGAAGGATTATGATCAGGGTGCGGCGTATGCGCGCTACACACGGGCCCGTGAGGCGAGCGTGGACCTGCTCATCGCACTGTCGCCTCGCATCAATGCACTACTCACCGACGAGCAGAAGCGCAGCCTGCCGACGCTAGTGGCCAGCATGATCAACAGGCGCTACCTCGCAGGCATCCGTGCCGGCACCGCCGGAGATGTCGGCGGCGGAGCCTTTGGAGGCCGCGGCGGTGGTGGTGGCGGCGGCGGCGGCGGTCGTCGAGGAGGGGGCTGATCCAGATGACTAAACGAATTGGAAACAGCGCAGTTAACGTCGGAATCCAGGATCTCAAGATGACGCTCAAGACGCTCAAACTGTACCCACGACACGTAGTCGTCCGCACGGTCAGTACCGTTGTTGCGATCGGAGCGATGGCGGTCAGCGTGGGCGCGCAGCAGCGCATGCCACAACGGCCCGCCTTGCGGCCCCTAGGCCAAGCGGTATCCACATCCGCACCAATCGGTTCCATTGCGGCAGTGCGTGCACTGTCGAACGGAAACGTGCTTGTAAACGATCCTGTGAATCGTCAGGTGCTTCTGCTCGACTCGACAATGAAGCTGATTCGCGTCGTGGCAGACACCACCGAAGCAACGAACAAAGCCTATGGAACCGTCGACGGCGGACTCGTACCTTACCGTGGCGATTCCACCCTGTTTGTGGATCCGGCGTCGTACTCGATGCTGGTGATCGATCCTGCCGGAAACATCAATCGCGTTATCGCCGCGCCGCGACCATCAGAGGTTGCGGCATTGCTAGGCGGGGCGCGCGGTGGAGACGCTGGATTTGACTCGAATGGGCTTCTGATCTATCGCAACTTGGCGAGTTTCAATTTCCGTGGGCAGCGAGGCGGAACAACCGCCGAACCGCCGCAGCAACCAGACACGGTGCCAATCGTCCGGTTCAATCTTGCGACTCGAAAGGAAGACACCGCCGCATTCACACGGGTCGCGACGACCAAGCTGGTCTGGACCGTAACCGCTGCGGGCCGGCGCATAACGCCAGTAATCAATCCGATTCAGGTTGTTGATGACTGGGCATTGTTGCCGGACGGGACGATCGCGATTGTGCGACGAAACTACCACGTTGATTACATCACAAGTGACGGCACCAAGACGTCGGGGCAGAGCATTCCATTCCCGTGGGAACGACTGAACGACTCGATGAAGGTCGCTATTATCGACTCACTCAAGGCCGCACGAGACGCGGCCCGTCTGGCTACGACTCAACCCGGCGCGCCAGGCGACTCAGCTCGCCAACGTCCAACCGTTGGCGGCGGAGGGTTCGGTGGCGGAGGAGGCTTCGCTGGCGGCTTCAGAGCCGGGGGCGCCGCTAGAGGTGGCCGGTTCCCCGCAGACGCGACGCCGGGCGGTCCAGCTGGCGGTGCAGCACGCGTTTCGATACAGTCACTGCTGCGCTACGCTGATCCAAAAGATCTGCCAGACTACAAGCCAGCCTTTGCATCTGGAGCAGTTCACTCGGATGCTGCAGGCCAACTCTGGGTTCGCATCATCGATGAAGATACGACTGTCGCTGGTCCTCAGTACGACGTGATTGATCGGACAGGAAAGCTGATCGACTGTGTCGTAACGCCAAAGGGAACGACGGTCGCTGGCTTCGGACCGGACGGGATCGTTTACCTTGGCGTCAGAGACAAGGCCGGAGTTCACCTGGTTCGCGCGCGGGAAAAATAGTCATCCAGCAAGCGCGCGGGGGCGCGTTCATCTCGCTCCCCCGCGCGCATCGCTGCAATCGTACGCTAGTTGGAACCCGGTCTCGGGATCGTCGCGAAGACGCTTGTCTTGTACCACGCCGGACGCGTGGGCCGATCCGCGATGGCTCTCACGATGTCGAAGTACATCGAATCAAACTTCACCGCCGTCGCCAGGTTCACCGGCTGTGCAAGATCGTCCGATGGCTTGTGATATCGGTTCGCGAGCCATTCGCTAATAACCTTCATTTCGGGTGAGCCCTTGGTGTAACCAGCCTTGAACGCGAGCGCTGGAATTCCCCGTTGAATGAAGCTGTACTGATCGCTCCGGATAAAGCGAACCTGTTCGGGTTCCGGGTCAGGCAGATTTGCGAGGCCGAGTTGCTTCAGCACAGGCAATACATCATTGCCCAGATCCGACTCGTCCCAGCCGTACACAAACACTCCTGTGAGCGGGATTATCGGCAGGTACATGTCGGTATTCAGATCGGCAACGATGCCGGCCGCAGGAACGGTCGGATGCAACGCGAAATACGCAGAGCCCAGTTCGCCTTCCTCCTCGCCCGTGACAGCCAGAAATATTACGGAGCGGCGTGGTTGCACTTTACGGTCATGAAACTCGCGCGCGGTTTCGATCAGCGTTGCGATGCCGGATGCGTTATCCATCGCGCCGTTGTAGATACTGTCGCCATCGACGGGCCTGCCGACACCGAGATGGTCGAGATGAGCGCTGACAATGACGTACTGCTTGCTGAGTACCGGATCACTGCCCCGTAGAATTCCTACGACGTTCGGCGCCTCGACCGGCGTGCGTTCGATTTTCAGCGTCGCGCTGAATATCGGGACGAGGTTGATCGTGGGGAGCGTCTGATGCGCGTCGGAAAGTGCAAGTAAGTCCGCATACGTGTGGCCGGAGCCAGCGAAGATCGGCCCCGCCGAGTCACCCGAAACGTTGACAAGAATTCCGCGGTCGGCGGGATCGTCCGCAAGTCCCATCACGGGACGACCGCCGGGTCGGACCGGCCTGCGCGCGGCCCCCGCTTTCGGGGGGTCGGCTACAGCAATCGCGGCGACCGCGCCGAGCCGCTGCAACTCGCGCCACCGCGAGGCACGTCCGTGCGCGAACATTGTGGCGTTGAGCCCGTCAGGCATCCTGTTCAGATAAACCGCGACCTTGCCGCGCAGATCGACACCGGCCAGATCATCGTGCGCACCGGGGAGGTTCAATCCGTAGCCAACGAACACCATCTGGCCATGTGCTTCCGACACCGTCGACGGCTTCATGGAAACCACAGCATGAAGGGTGTCGATCTGCGCGCCATGACTCAACAACACGCTCGTTCCCTCGGGTACGAGGCGCGCCTCCGCGAGCTTGACGCTCTGGTAGTAGCCGTCAGTCCCACCCGGCTGAAGTCCGATGGCCGCGAACTGATCGGCCACGTAATGCGCGGCTTTCAAATAGTCTTCGGTACCTACACGGCGGCCTTGCATGCTGTCGTCTGCGAGTACAGTGACGTGGTGCCACCATCGAGCCGCTGCGGCTGAGGTGTCTTGCGCGCCTAGTCTGCCAGTAAAGAGCGTAGCGGCGATAACTGCAGCTATCGCAGCGACTCGACGGGATGGAAATGTCGACTTGTTCATTCGTTCACCAGTGGAGAAACTGCATCGTTCTATCTCAGACAGCGACGGCTCTCGCACCCAATCGCCCCAGGGCCTCCGGGCTCAGTCGCACCGACACGATCAACTCATCACCCTCCGTGCGCTGCGACAGCACGTCACCGTTGCGATGCAGCTCGGCCATCAGCCGACCGTCGGACAGTTGGACGCGCAATTCAACAACGCGCTTCTCTCCGCGAAGCCGGCGGAGTAGCGCGCGACGCAGCGCATCGAGTCCGTCGTCCTCTTCGGCGCTCGCGAATACCGCATCCGGAATCAGGTTGGAGATACGATCTCGCACCGCTTCCAACTCGTGCGGAGGGAGAAGATCGGCCTTGTTGAAGACATTGATCACCGGGATATGATTCGCACCAAGTTCGGTCAGTACTTCCACCACGACCGCGCGATGATCCTCCCACAACGGATCGGCGATGTCGATAACGTGAAGCAGAACATTGGCCTGCAACACTTCTTCGAGAGTCGCCCGGAAACTGGCGACGAGTTGGTGCGGCAACTTGCGGACAAAGCCCACCGTATCAGTCAGCAGAACGCTTTCGCCTTCTGCCAGTTCGACTTCGCGCGTCAGCGGATCGAGCGTCGCGAACAGTCTGTTCTCGACAAAGATGCTGTTATCAGCCGCGAGCGAGCGAAGTATCGATGACTTTCCGGCGTTGGTGTAGCCGACGAGGCTCGCCTGAAATTCGCCGCGGCGAGAACCGCGCTGAACCTCGCGCGACTTCTGCACCTCCGAAAGCCGCTGGCCAAGAACCTTGATTCTATGATTGATGAGCCGGCGGTCAGTTTCCAACTGCGTTTCACCAGGGCCGCGTACGCCGATACCGCCGCGAAACTTCTCCAAGTGGGCCCACATGCGTGTCAGTCGCGGCAGCATGTACTGAAGCTGAGCGAGTTCAACCTGCATTTTGGCTTCAGCACTTCGCGCACGCGTCGCGAAGATATCCAGAATAAGCTCGGCGCGATCCATCACGCGCTTTCCTGTTATGTCTTCAATGTTCTTGCCCTGACTGGGGCTGAGTTCATCATCGAACAACAACAGTGTCGCATCCTTGTCCGCAATTGTCTGTGTCAGCTCTTCGACCTTTCCCTTTCCCAGGTATGTTGCGGGGTTGGGTCGCTCGATTTGCTGCACCACTTCACCAACGACAATCGCACCCGCGGTATCCGCGAGCCTTGCGAGTTCTTCGAGGTGTTCCGCCGTCCGATGCTTCGCGTTGCGCCCCTTGCGCGGCGCTCCGATGAGGAGCGCCCGCTCGGTTGGCGCGGTCAGGTCAATCAGTTCTCGTGACAATATCTAGTGTGTCATTCCCGACAAGGTTGAAAAACGGCCAGTGCGATCGTACGGCTGCGTGAAATTACCAACCGGAGTTGACACAGTCACATCGCCAATCACGCGATAATTGACGGAGCCCTTTTCCTTGAGTTGCTTCGCGGCCGCCGCCAGACCACTGTAACTTAGATTTACCGGCAGCCGCACAATCGCCGAATCCCCGCTCTGCACGGTGAACTGCGACTTGTACACTCCATCTCCAACCGCAGTTGTATCCACCAGCAGTCGATACGTCAGCTGCGTCGCGTCAAGCCGATACCCGTTTGGATTGTACACGCTCAGCACCACGTCCACAGTCCCACCCTTCGTGCCGATACCTTCAACCTGAAGGTCGTTGAAGTTCACGATGGGCTGCTTGAATCCACCAACGCCAAGGGATGCACACCCTCCAAGCGCGGCGACGGCCAATATCACAAATGTTTTCTTCATGGTCCTTTTCTCCCCTGCACGGAAAGTGCCGTCGGTTGGACTTTGCCTTACTCCCGCCTAGCTTTACCCCTCATAATGCCAACTGATCACATGAAAGTACTGGTCGTTGCGGGCGCCCGCCCCAACTTCATGAAAGTAGCCCCAATCCTGCGAGCCCTGGACGCCGCCGGTCACGAGTCTGTCCTCGTACACACGGGCCAGCACTACGATTCAGCGATGTCCGACACCTTTTTCAAGGAGCTGGGCATCAAGGCACCAGACTTCCATCTCGGTGTAGGGACAGCCACGCACGCGGTCCAGACGGCCCGCATCATGGAGGCCTTCGAGCCTGTCCTCGTCAAGGTTCATCCGCAGTGGGTCGTCGTGGTTGGAGACGTCAATTCCACGATGGCGACAACGCTCGTCGCGTCAAAGCTCAGGACCGAAACTCACGCGCACATCGCGCACGTTGAGGCTGGCCTGCGCAGCTACGACTGGCGCATGCCCGAAGAAGTGAATCGCGTCATCACAGACCGACTTGCAGATCTCCTGCTCACGCCATCTGAAGACGCCGCCCCCAATCTTGCCGCCGAAGGAATTGCCGGCGACAAAGTTGTCTTTGTCGGCAATGTCATGATCGACACGCTGATGATGCAGCTTCCGATCGCACGCGCGACTGACACGCTACAGCGGCTCGGCCTTCGCCGCCGGCATTACGTAGCAGCAACGTTGCACCGCCCTTCCAACGTGGACGACCCGGCTGCACTCGCCGCGGTTCTCGAGGGCCTCGCGCTCGTCGCGGAGTCGCTGCCGGTCGTACTACCGCTTCATCCGCGCACGGTCAAGAACATCGAGCGTTTCCACCTCGGTGCGAAGCTCACTCCGCTCACCGTCCTGGAACCTCTTGGATATACCGAGATGCTGGCGCTCACCGACGGCGCACAGTGCGTGCTCACGGATTCGGGCGGCATTCAGGAAGAAACCACTGCGCTCGGCGTCCCGTGCGTCACGCTGCGCGAACAGACCGAGCGGCCCATCACGATTTCTCAGGGCACCAACCACATGGCGCCGTGGCCACTAACGCCGCGCGGCATTCTCGGCGCATACGTCGACTCAGTCGCAGCCGTCGCGAAGGCAACACCGCCGAGGCCGGCAGGCTGGGATGGACACGCATCCGAGCGAATAGTAAAGGCGCTAGAGGCGCACCGGCCGGTGAAGCACTACTGATCTTCCTTCGCCTTACGCTTGATTTCGTCCCACCAGGCGAGACGCTTCGCAATGTCTCGCTCAAAACCAAACGGGCCCGGCTCGTAGAATACCGAGCCGCGCAGCTTCTCGGGTAAGTACTCCTGCGGTATGTACGCGTCTTCACTGTCGTGCGCGTACTTGTAACCAGCGTGATACCCGAGGTCCTTCATCAGCTTGGTAGGCGCATTCCGGATGTTCATCGGCGGCGCCTCACCCGGCGTCTCGCGCGCTGCTGCGATCGCGGCACTCAGGGCACGGTACGATGAGTTGGATTTTGGTGCGGTCGCCAGATATACCAGCATCTCAGCGAGCGGCAGATATCCCTCCGGCGGACCCAGGATGTGATACGCATTCCGAGCGGCAACCGCCAACTGCAGCGCCTGCGGATCGGCGACGCCGATGTCCTCCGCGGCCATCGCGATCGACCTGCGGAAAATAGTCATCGGGTCCTCGCCGCCTTCGATCATCCGCGCAGCCCAATAGAGCGCTGCATTCGGATCGCTGCCACGCAAGCTCTTGTGCAACGCGGACAGCAGATTGAAATGCGCTTCCCCGCTCTTGTCGTGCAGCGCAAAGCGCTTTTGCAATGCGTCACGCACCACGTCCACGTTTATCTCGCCGCCGTCTCCAACGTCGGAGGCCGCAGCCTCGAGCGCGGTAAGCGCTCGGCGCGCATCGCCGTCACTCTCGCGCGCTAGCACTGATCGCGCGTCTTCCGCAATGCTGATATGACGCGTCCCGAGGCCACGCTCAACGTCGGCCAGCGCGCGGTCGATTACCACCGACAAATCGCCCTCTGTCAGCGACTCCAGCACGAACACACGCATCCGGGACAGCAGCGCACCGTTGACTTCAAACGAAGGATTTTCAGTCGTCGCGCCGATCAGCGTGATCGTACCCTGCTCTACATGCGGGAGAAACGCATCCTGTTGCGCACGATTGAACCGGTGGATCTCATCTACAAACAAAATTGTCGGCCGACCAAGCTGCAGTCGCTCTTCGGCTTCAGCAACGATCTCCCGGACTCGCGGCACGCCTTCGGTAACCGCTGAAAACGGGACGAACTCGGAATCGGTGTACTGCGCAATCAGTCGCCCGAGCGTCGTCTTCCCAGTCCCGGGCGGTCCCCAGAAAATCATCGACCCGATCTTTCCGCGCTCAATCGAAGTTCGCAGAGCCTTGCCCGGACCGAGCAGGTGCTCCTGACCAATGAACTCTGCGAGCGAGATCGGGCGCATGCGCGCAGCGAGCGGCTGCGCAGCGCTTGGCGCCGCGAACAAAGATGGTTCGACTTTTCGACGGTTAGGCTTGGGCAATTTCACGGCGGACGCAGTTCAGCTACACAAAAGCGAGTATGGCGTGTCCCGCGCCGAATGCCACGCAACCACCGAAAAACGCGACTGGAAAGCGCCAGTCGTGCTTGTGTTGGATCTCCGGCACAAGATTCGACGCAGCAACATAAACAGTGACACCACCGGATAGGGCAAGGCCATATTCAGCAAGCGGAGCGAATGCCACAGTCAACAGCGCCCCGACGACAGTCGCAAGGCCGAGTAGCGAAGCTGCACCGAGTGCGTTGCGCCGCGTGAACCCAGCCGCGAGGAAGAGACTCGAGACCGTGGAGCCCTCTGGCAGCTTGTGCAGAATAATTGCCGCCACAACCAACGTTCCGACGCTGGCGCCGGCCCCAAAGCCGCTGGCAATCGCAACGCCGTCCATCAACATATGCAGCATCAGGCCAATCAGTGCTGAGATCCCGACCGCGCGCGTCACGTGGTGGGTTTCCTCACCGAAGTGGAAATGCGGAACAAGGTTGTGCTGTGTGAGGTGCACGGCAAGATATCCGGCGAGCACCATCCATCCAGCCGTTGCTCCGTGCGCCCTCACAGCGTCGGGTATCATGTCCACTACCGCAACCGAAATCATGAAGCCGCCAGAAAAGGCGATCATGATGTCAAGATCACGAGCACTCCAGACCCTTCGCCCGGTTACGAAGGCAGCGCCGACGACGTTGGCAAGCGCAGCAACAATCGCCGCGAGCAGGGCGGCAATAGTCACTCTACTTCGGCAAGCGAGAGCCGATCCGCCGTCGCAGCGAGCGCAGTGCTCAGGACCATTGCGGGCGATTTGTCCCACGGCTGTCCACGCCACGCCTTTTCGGCAACCGCGCCGTACCTGTCCAAGCCACGAGACTGTAACAGGTACAACCACCTGTCGCTTCGACCTATGGCATACAGATCCAGCGCAGCGGTGAGCGAGAGTTGATCATCCGCAGTGTACATCGTTATATCCACACCTGCGTACGTCGCGAGCGGAATCTTGAGCCGAGCAATCGCGTCGCGGACGTCGGGGAGCGCGACGTCGGTTCCAAGCCACGACGCCTGAGTGCGGCGATCCGTAAGCGCAACGTCCACGGCGGGTGGAAGGTCTTCGCTAAGCACATACATTAGGTCCACCGCACGCTCGGCGTTCGCGGCGACGTGCGCCTCGAACAATCCTTCCACCGTTTCATTGAACGTGAATCCGTCGCGGCCCGATCGAAATCGGCGCCAGACCGTCACCTGTTGAGGCTGCCCACGAAATATCATGAGTGCTGCTCCGCGTAGGTCAACAATGCTTCCCGGTTGTTGCGCATCGGATCTTCAAGAACATACTGCAACAACGCGCGAAGCGTTTCGCCGAGTCGCTTGCCGGTGATTCCGGCCTTGAGTAGATCATCGCCATTTACCACCAGGTCGGAAACCTCGACCGGATCGCGGTAGGCTATTCTGATCGCGCGCCGATAGACCGATTCGGCGCGCGACTGGGACGGAGCGGGTTTTCCCTTCTCCCGCTCTGCCCACCAGTGTGCGTCAGCGATACGCAGCACTGGTGCAAGTCGAGTGCGACCGGCTCGCCCGGCCCACGCGCGCAAAGTCGCGTCGGTCGGTGGATCGGGTCGCATCAGCTCGTCGGTCATGCTTCTACCCATCTCGTGCCAACGCTCCACGAGACCGCCCACCCACGAGACGTCGGCATTCGAGAATCGTAGACCCTTGAGCGTAGCCGTCACGGTGCCCCGCTTCGCCGCCGAGAACAAACCGGCAAGGCGAGTCTGGAGACGCTGAGGACGACGAGGAAGTAGTGGCAGGCGCAGATGATCCAGCGCGCGCAACTCGATGTCGGTAATGGCCGCGAGACTCGGAATAAGCTCGGTGAGCGCACCGCTATCACGCCACATTTTGAATGCGACGCTCGGCAACGCAACCTGGCTCATCGTCTTGACGATCTCTTGCTGAACGCGCTCGGGTGAGAGTCGCTGAAGATGCGGTGCGCTCACGATAATCGCCTGCCACGTTGCCGGATCCATTTCGAAGCCGAACCGCGCCGCAAACCGCATGGCTCGCAATGCTCGCAGTCGGTCCTCGCGCATGCGCTCTTTCGCGATGCCAACCGCTCTCAACTTGCGAGCGGCGAGATCGTTCTGTCCATCGAACGGATCGCACAACTCGTCGCGCGACGGCGAATACGCTATCGCATTGATCGTGAAGTCGCGCCGCGCGAGATCTTCCTCCAGTGAATCGCCAAATCTCACAACTGCGTGACGTCCGTCTGTTTCGACATCGGCCCGAAACGTCGTCACTTCGTGCATGACGTTCGTGTCGTCCAGAACTCCGACCGTTCCGAACTCGATGCCCACGGGGATCGTACGTTTGAAAAGCCGCCGAACCTGCTGCGGCTTTGCGCTGGTTGTCAGATCCCAGTCCAGATTCGGGATGCCGAGTAGCGCATCGCGCACCGCGCCGCCAACACACCAGGCCTCATGGCCCGCGCCCTCGAGCACTCTCGTGATTTCCAGCACCGCTTCCGGCGGCTGCATGAGAGGCATGCCGAATTCGCTCGAAGGTCAGTTCGAGAAGAGAGCGCGCAATTCGTCGTCCGAGGCGCCTGCCCCGAGCGCCAGCATGAGATCGATGCGCGCCTGCTGCGGGCGGCGAGAACCGGCGAGAATCGCGCCCATATCTTCCAGCGTGCGACCGCCGCCAGGATAGGCATACGTGTGACCGACTCGCCCACCACCGGTTCGCGAGGTGATCACCACTGGCTTTCCGTCAGCTATGTACCGCCCGATGCCCGGTACCATTTCCGGCGGCACGTTCCCGCGGCCCATCGCGGCGATCACCGCGCCGCGTGATTCCGTCCGCACAGCGTCGAGCAGTCTTGAATCGCAACCGGCCGCCGCGAAGAAGACCTCAACAGGAGTCGCCGGCTCGACAGGAATGATCGGCGGAATCGTCGGCGGCAACTCGCGCCGGAAAATCACCTCACCCTCATCCAGATAGCCAATCGGACCCAGACCCGGACTCTCAAATGCGTCGAGCAGTTGCGTGTTGGACTTGGTTACATCGATCGCAGTGAATATCTGTCCACTCAACACCACCATCACGCCCTGCCCTACGGATGCCGGACTCGCCGCGACGTGAACGGCCTCGAATAGGTTCGCCGGACCATCCCAACCCAGATCGCTCTGCGTGCGCATGGCACCGGTGAACACGACCGGCTTGTTCGTTACCAGCGATCGTGCTGCAACGTATGCAGATTCCTCAAGCGTGTCGGTCCCATGCGTGACTACGACGCCAGCGACTTCTTCGCGCGCGAGGTGCTCCGCGATGCGGTTCCGCAACGACCACATCCGAGCGATCGACATGTGAGGTCCCGGGAAATGCCCCCAATCCTCCGTCTCGACGGCGCTCGTATTGTCGATGCCAGTCGTCGCCTTCACGATATCCGCGCCCGTCAGCGCGAGCGTGTTCCCGCGCGCAGACGAGTCATTGCGCATTGCGATCGTTCCACCGGTGAACAGAATTACAATCACGCGGCGGACTCCGCTCGTGGTAAGGTCGCACCGATCGCGTCAAGGATTGCGGTCGAGCCGGAGTCGATCTCCGCCCCGCTCAATGCCAGCAATTCGCAAGCATACGTCACCAAGGCATCGACCGTCAGAAGGCCGGCGGCCGCGCGGCGGGTTTCACAACCACGCTCAAGCAACACGCGCATCTCCGATGCAGCAGCGTCTCGCAGAATTGCCGATCCCTGCTCCAGATCTGCATCACGCCAGCCGCCGGGAAGCGCTGTTCGGATACGCACCGCAAGCTCCTGCGGCGCGTTGGTCAGCGCGCCATCCAGCCACGCGCCCAGACGTTCGTTGGATTCGCTCATCCGACCTGCTCCGCGACAATCTCCGCGGCTCGAGAAAGCAATGCTGGAAAGACATCGGCACTTGGTACGCCACCCTGAGCGAGGTTAGGCTTCCCTCCACCCCGCCCGCCAAACTCCTGCGCGAGTGTCTTCACAATCACATCTGCACGCGCTCCTCGCTCGCGTGCCGCATCACCGGCGGCCGCGATGACTGCGTTTTTGTCCCCTTCCATCGCACTCACCAACACCAGCACTGCATCGCTGGCCGATTCGCGCGCGGCCTCGGCAAGTTCCAGCAGAGATTTCGCATCGGTCACTGAAACTTGTTTCGCTACAAGCCGCAGTCCGTTAAGGGATGTTGCACCGTCGAGCAACTCCTGCACCGGCCCACTCGCTCCACCCGAACCACCACGCATCAGCTCGGATACACGCTTTTCGAGCGCGCGTCTTTCGTCAGTTAGCGCATGAACTCGCCGCAACAGCGTCGCTGGCGTCGCTTTCACAGTCTCGCTCACCTCGCGCAGCAACTCCCCCCGCTCGCGTTGAGCCTCGTACGCGCGCGGGCCCGTAATTGCCTCGATACGACGCACACCCGCAGCAATGCCGGATTCGCTCACTATGCTGAACAGCCCGATTCCAGCAGTATTGCGCACGTGCGTACCGCCGCACAGTTCAGTGGAGAGCGCAGGTATATCCACCACGCGAACTACATCACCGTATTTCTCGCCGAACAGCGCCATCGCACCGGACGCAACCGCTTCCTTGTACGACCGCTCGGTTGTCGTGACGGGTGTCGCTGAAAGTACGCCGCGATTCACTATCTCTTCAACCCGCGCGATCTGCTCATGCGTGAGCGGCCCTGTATGCGTGAAGTCGAACCGCAACCTGTCCGGCGTCACGAGTGAGCCGGCCTGGTGTACGTGCTCGCCAAGCGTAGTGCGCAACGCTGCGTGCATGAGATGCGTCGCCGTATGATTGCGTTCCGTATCGAGTCGCGTGTCGCGCGGCACGCTTGCGCGAACCGCGCCTCTCGCGACGTGCCCTTCCGGCTTGCCGATCGCGATCGGCTTGCCGTCGAGCTTGCGAACATCGTCGACGACCACGCGCCATCCTTCGCCAACGATCTCGCCGCCATCGGAAATCTGTCCGCCAGACTCGGCGTAAAACGGCGACTGACGCAGCAACACCGCAACTCGACCGTCGCTCATCGATCGCACCGCAAGCGCTTCGGTATCAGCAGAACGCGTCTCATAACCAACGAAGTGACTGCTCGCAATTGCATCGGCAAGCGAACCTTCGACGTCTGACCACGCCGCCGCGTCACCAAGGTCGTCCGCGGCAACGCCGATTTTTCGGGACCGACGCTCCTGCTGCGACTGCGTACGCTGGCCGGCAAGCGCGCGCTCGAAGCCCGGGATATCAACGGTGTACTTCCGCTCGCGTGCCATCAGCTCGGTGAGGTCGATCGGGAATCCGTACGTGTCGTACAACTTGAACGCGTCTTCACCCGAGATACTGCGCTCCTGCGTGGTCTGCGTGGGAGCAAGTTCGTCGAACCGCTGCATGCCGGCACTGATCGTCGCGAGGAAGCGCTCTTCCTCGGCGTGCGTCGTATCCACAATGTGCTGTCGTCGCGCGTGAAGTTCCGGATACACATCGCGCATCGTATCGATCACTGTCTCGACAACACGCGTGAGCGTCGGCTCTCGACGGCCAAGCAGCCACGCGTAACGCACGCCGCGACGCAGGATGCGGCGAAGCACGTAACCGCGCCCATCGTTCGACGGATAAACGCCATCTGCGAGCAGGAATGCAATCGAGCGCGCATGGTCCGCAATGACACGCATCGCGGCGATACGCTCGCCCGGATCTGCTATGACTCCGGCGCCGACCTGTGCTTCTACCGTGGCAATCAGCGGCGCGAAGGTGTCCGTGTCGAAATTGTTGGAGACACCCTGCATGACTGCGGCGATCCGCTCCAGTCCAGCCCCAGTATCAACAGAAGGCTTCGGCAGCGGCGACAGCATGCCGTCCGGCTGCCTGTCGTACTGCATGAACACGAGATTCCAGATTTCAACGAATCGACCCGCCTCGGCGGCATCAACGAACGTCTCCGTGTCGAAGTCGACGATTTTGGGATCGGTCCATGCGCCGACGGATCCAGCTGGCGCCTTCCAATCGCGCGCCACACTAGCGAGATCGACATAGATCTCGGTGCACGGGCCGCACGGACCCGTATCGGCCATCTGCCAGAAGTTGTCTTTCTCGCCGAGACCGTAAACGCGGTTGTCCGGAAGTCCGGCAATTTCCTTCCACAGCTCACGCGCTTCGTCATCTTCGCGGAACACAGTGACGCGAAGGTCCTCCGGCTTGAGCCCAAGCTCGCCTGTTACAAACTCCCAGGCGAAGCCGATCGCGTCGCGCTTGAAGTAGTCGCCGAACGAGAAGTTGCCCAGCATCTCGAAAAACGTGTGATGGCGAGCCGTGTGGCCGACTTGCTCGAGATCGTTATGCTTGCCGCCGGCGCGTACGCACTTCTGCGCAGTGGTTGCCCGCCGAGTTGGCGTCGGGGGTTCTTCGTTGCCAAGGAACACGCGCTTGAATTGGACCATCCCCGCATTCGTGAAAAGGAGCGTGGGATCGTCGGCCGGAACGAGCGAGGAGCTTGGAAGGATCTTGTGACCTTCGCGCTCGAAGAATTTGAGGAATCGGGAACGGATTTCGGACGATTGCATATAGCCTTGAAATATAGACGAGAAGGGCCGTATTCCCGCGGGATGTGGCGTAGAGAGTCGTCATCCGTTCCAGATCGTCATCCCCGAACCGTATCGTACTCCTCACCCCCGCACCGTTCGTACTCGTCATGCCCGAACCGTATCGTACTCGTCATCCCCGCGAAGGCGGGGATCCATGTTAGCGGTCTTGGCGTGCGACGAACCTATCCATGCGGTCGCAGACGGATGGATCCCCGCAGTTGCGGAGACGACGCGCACTCGCCGGGATGACGGGCCCTCACCGGGATGACAGGCTTTCGGTGCTACTCCTTCCCCACCTCCGCGACCGCGTCGCGGATCTCGTCCAGCTCGTACCCTCTCCGCGCCAGAAACGCGAACAATCTTCGTCTCAGCACCACCGGCTCCAGATCGCCCATCGATTTGAGTTTCTTCCTCGCGACCCGCTCGATCACGGCCTTCGTATCGACTTCGTCGTCGGCCACAACCTGCGCGATCGCCTGCTTGCTGAGTTCCGCATTCACGCCCTTTCGCGCGAGCTCCTGGCTGATTCTACGCGCGGACGCTCCCTGACCGACCAATTTGGATCGCGTGTACGCGAGCGCGTACCGTTCGTCGTCGAGGAGTCCGGCGCCGAGCAGCCTCGCGATCACAGCGTCAACTTCTTCCCCTGGAACCTCTTTCTGGATCAGCTTCCGGCGCAGCTGCTTCACCGTATATGGCCGCGCCGACAAGAGGTCGAGTGCTCGATTGTATGGTGTCTGAGCCACAGTTGTTACGCTAAAACGACAGTCGCCGAGCCAGCACGATTCGCATTAGGCGGGGAGTCCGGGCCCCATCTACTACAAACCGCACCAACTCGGCGACAAACAT
>JBDTAZ010000189.1:0-11300 GCA_039924325.1 Gemmatimonadaceae bacterium | reverse complement strand
GGTGGCCTTCTGACAAAAATTCTCGCGGCGATCGAGCTCAGCCGTGATCAGGTATTCATTACCAACGTTCTGAAGCACCGCCCCCCGGCAAACCGCAATCCGACCCCGGACGAAGTGAAGGCCTGCGGCCCCTACCTGGTACGTCAGATCCAGATGGTCAAACCGAAGGTCATTCTGGCGCTCGGGACGTTTGCAGCCCAAACTCTCCTGGAGACAAAGACGCCGATCGGGAAGCTTCGTGGTGCCATTCACCGGTACTACGGTATACCGCTCATCGTCACTTATCATCCTGCAGCATTGCTGAGAAACCCCGCCTGGAAGAGACCAACCTGGGAAGATGTCAAGCTCGCTAGACTCGTACTCGACACCTCGAAGTAGCGAAGTGAGCGCCGCTCGCGATCCATATCGCGATCGGACGCCACCGTACTCGGAAGCCGCGGAGCAGGCCGTCCTCTCGGCGATGCTACTCGACTCCGACGCCCTGTTGCGTGCGACGGAGTACGTCGACGAGTCAATGTTTTATCGCGAGTCGCATCGACGTGTATTCCGCGCGATGGTCGCGCTGTCGGAGCGCGGCGAGGTTATCGATCCACTCACGCTGACCGAAGAACTTTCGCGCAAGAGCGAACTGGAGGCGGCGGGCGGCCGCGAGTACATCGGTTACCTGGTTGACGTCGTCCCGACCGCGGCAAACGTCGAGTATCACGCGAAGATTGTTCGCGAAAAGGCGCTGCGTCGGCGACTGATCGAAGTTTCTACCTCGATCGTGAGCGAGGCTTTCGATTCGGCGCTCCCGGCGGCGGAGCTGCTGGACGCGGCTGAACACAGCATCTTCGAAGTAAATCAGAGTCGCGGTACCGAAGGCTTCACGCGCGTGAAGGAACTGATGTACGAGGCCATGGAGCGTATTGAACAGCTCCACCTCGCTGGCGAGGCGGTCACAGGGGTACCAAGCGGCTTCCGGGATCTGGATGATATAACCGCGGGCTTCCAACCGTCCGAGCTGATCATCATCGCCGCGCGACCATCGATGGGAAAGACGGCGTTTGTGCTCAACATCGCGCAGAACGCCGCTCTCGACGCAAAAACTCCGGTGGCGTTTTTCTCACTTGAAATGAGCAAGCAGTCTCTGCTGCAACGCATGCTGACAAGCGAAGCGCGAGTTGACGCACAGCGGTTGCGCAAGGGGAAACTGCGCGATGATGAATTCGTCCAACTTGGTCGCGCGGCAGGATTGCTGAGCCAGGCGCCAGTCTGGATAGATGACACGCCTGCTATCTCGCTACTAGAGATGCGGTCGAAGGCTCGTCGTCTCAAGGCCGAGAACAATATCGGCATGATCGTCGTCGATTACCTGCAGCTGATGGTCGGGCCGCCGTCGGCGGAAAATCGTCAGCAGGAAATCAGCACGATTTCGAGGTCGCTCAAGGCACTCGCGCGCGAACTCCGTGTTCCCGTGGTGGCGCTGTCGCAGCTGAGTCGCGCCCCGGAGCAGCGCGGCGGAGACAACAAGCGACCGCAGCTTTCGGATTTGCGCGAGTCTGGAGCCATCGAGCAGGATGCGGACGTCGTGATGTTCCTGTACCGACAGGAGTATTATGACGTTCTCGAAGGCAAGGATCCGACTCAACCCGACAAGGATGGGAAGACCTCGCAGGGACTCGCCGAAGTAATTATTGGAAAGCAGCGCAACGGACCAACGGGAAACGTGACGTTGTATTTCAACCGGCAGTACACGCGCTTTGAGAATTATTCCGGCCGCCAGGGTGGAGGCGGGCAGGGGAACTAGTGAGCGCCAAGGCAAGAACGATCTACCGATGCACTAACTGTGGCGCAGACCATCCCAAATGGGCTGGCCGATGCGACGTTTGTGGCGACTGGAACACGCTTGTGGAGGAAATCGTCTCCGCCACCAGCAGTGCGACAGGCGCCGTAGCTCGCCGCAGCGGCGGAACGGCGACGCTTGCCGCTGGCGGTTCCATAGTCGCTGCGCCGCGACTGCGCGACGTGCACGGCTCCGAGTCGCGCCGCTGGAAGACCGGTATCGGCGAGTTCGACTTCGTACTCGGCGGGGGAATTGTACCGGGCTCGGTCGTACTGATAGGCGGCGAGCCGGGTATCGGCAAATCGACATTGCTATTGCAGGTTGCGGCTACGCTCCAGGGGCGGGGACACGAAGTGCTTTACGTCTCCGGTGAAGAGTCTCCGCTTCAGGTAAAGCTGCGCGCCGACCGTCTGGGAGATTCTGCGCAGGATGTGGCACTATTGAGCGAGACAAATCTCGAAACCATCCTTGCCACTGCGTCCTCGCAATCACCGGCTGTAATGATCGTCGATTCGATCCAGACAGTATTCACGTCGGATCTCGAAGGCGCGCCGGGGAACGTCGGTCAGGTCCGTGAGTCTGCCGCACGACTGATGCACTTCGCGAAGGCATCTGGCACGAGCGTGTTTCTCGTCGGCCACGTCACCAAGGGCGGCGGGATTGCTGGCCCCAAGACGCTCGAGCACATCGTAGATACGGTGCTGTACTTCGAGGGTGAAGGAACGCTCGACCATCGCGTACTTCGCGCCACCAAGAATCGTTTTGGAAGCGTGGACGAAATTGGTGTTTTCCGGATGCACGAGAATGGACTTGAACCGGTCGCCAATCCCTCAGAGCTTTTTCTCAGCGATCGGCATGATATTGCATCTGGGAGCGCAGTGACCACGCTGCTCGAGGGATCCCGTCCAATCCTCATCGAAGTTCAGGCGCTAGCAGCGAAGGCGGGCTACGGGACTCCACAGCGCGTCAGTACTGGCTACGACGGTCGCAAACTTGCCCTGCTTCTCGCGGTGCTCGACAAGCGTGCCGGGTTGGCGTTCTCATCGCTCGATGTATTCATCAACGTCGTCGGCGGCGTGCAGCTCCGTGAGCCGGCGGGGGATCTCGCGGTCGCAGCGGCGCTCGCATCGAGCGTGTACGATCGCGCTCTGCCGACTGACGCGGTATTCATTGGCGAAGTCGGGCTCGGCGGAGAGATTCGGCCTGTTGCGCAGACCGAACGGCGGCTTGCCGAAGCTGCCAAAATGGGGATGGGCAATGCTTTTGTTGCGCAACGATCCGCGGGTGGCAGGATCCCGAAGGGAGTCCACGCTACAGGCGTCGCAACGGTTGGAGAAATGTTCAAGCGGTTGTTCTCATGAGCGGCACTACTGCAGATGTCGGTGTCGTGATTTTGGCAGCCGGGTCGGGGAGTCGAACCGGGTCGGAAGAGCTCAAGCAGTTTCGCTGGGTGGCTGGCAAGCCGATGTTGTTGCACACGGTTCAGTTATTTCAACAACGGGCCGACGTGTGCATGGTCGTTGCGGTGCTCCCCAAGAGATATGCTGGCGACCCGCCGCCGTGGCTTTTCCAGAGCGACATAGAGCGTTTGCTCGTTGGAGTAGGTGGTGCGGAGCGCGGGAGTTCAGTGCGTAGCGGTCTCGACGATCTTCCCATCACTGCGCGGATCGTCGTGATCCATGACGCAGCCCGTCCGCTGGTTCTCGAAGAAACAGTGGATGCCGTGATAGCAGCGGCACGCAACGGCACCGGCGCAATTGCGGCGCTACCAGTGACGGACACACTCAAACGAGTCGATGCGGACGGCCGAGTTGAGGCTACGATCGAACGAAACGGCTTGTGGCGCGCGCAAACCCCACAGGCATTCCCCCGCGAAATGATTGACGAGGTGACGCGTCGCGCAAATCGCGAGGGCGTGTCGGCAACAGACGACGCAGCCCTTTGCGAACACTACGGCTATCCCGTCGTCGTGGTACCTGGAAGCGAGCGAGCGATGAAGATTACGACTGAAGACGACTTCGCGCGCGCGGAAGCCATAAGCACGCTCCCGCGATGAAAGTGCCCTCGAAGGCTGTGCCATTCTGGTCTCCGGAAGAGGTCGAGGCGTCGTTCCGCGAAACGATCGACCATCTCAACCAGCGCCGCGTTCTCGCGTACCCGACCGAAACCGTATATGGTTTTGGTGGCGGGGTGGACCATGAATCGGTACACAATCTTGTCGCATTGAAGTCGCGGCCACCGGGTAAGCCATTTCTGCTTCTCATTGCAGGCGTCGACATGTTGGCTCGTCTCGACTTGCACATGACGCACGCCGCCTCCTCGCTTGCTGCGAGATTCTGGCCTGGGCCCCTTACTCTGGTGCTGCCTGGTGGCGACAAGCGCGTTCCGCCCGAGTTACGCGGACCGGAAGGAGGGATCGCGGTGCGATGGACCTCTCACGCTGCACTCGCACGGCTGATCCGCGCCTATGGTGACCCGATTACATCGACCAGCGCCAACCTGCCCGGCACACCACCGGCGGACTCGGCAGCCACCATTCTGCGGGACTGGTGGGACGCAGTCGCACGTGGGAAACTCCGCGTGCTGGACGGTGGCACACTGAAGACATCCGAGCCTTCCACAGTTGTAGATTGTATGGGGGCGCGCCCGCGCGTCATTCGGCCGGGCGCCATCTCGCAGAGCGAGTTGCGATCGGCATCGCCTACTCTCGTACCGATGGCATGACCGCGTGAATGTCGTTTTTGTTTGTACAGGAAATACCTGCAGAAGTCCGCTCGCTGAAGCGCTGGCTCGCCACATGGCGCATGAGCGCGGGCTTGATGTAACCTTCGCGAGCGCCGGGACAGGCGCCGCGCTAGGCGCACCCGCAAACGACGGCGCAATTCTCATCGGAATCGAGCGAGGCGTTGATATATCCCGCCATCGTAGCAGGCCATTGCTTCCCTCCGCTACCGCGGGAGACACCATCGTACTCGCAATGGCTCCCGCCCACATTCAGGGCATACGAGCAGTCGCGCCCAATGCACGGGTCTTCCTGCTTGATGAGTACAGTTCCAATGGCGTCTCTACGCGGCCGGTAGCGGATCCGTACGGCGGCGACCTTGGTGACTACCGAGAAGCAGCGGATGCAATCGAGGAGATGCTCGCCGGTGTACTCGATCGACTCACCGCTGAAAGCGTGCGGGGATCTCGCTGATGCCGTCCCGTCTCGTTCTGCTCGGACATCCCGTTGCGCACGCGCTTTCGCCGCGCATCCACAATGCCGCGTTGCGCGCTGCCGGTATTCCCCTTGAATACACGGCTATGGACGTGCCGCCGGACCGTCTGCGCAGTGTCATGCGCGAGCTTCGCGCTCAGGACGCAGCTGGTAATGTGACCATTCCTCACAAGCAAGCCGTGTTCGCGTTGTGCGATCACAGGACGCACGTTGCCGAGCGAGCTGGTGCCGTCAACACCTTCTGGATGCAAGATGGCGAGCTCATCGGCGACAACACCGATGTCGCCGGCTTCGACTTTGCGGCGCGCGAATTGATGGAGAGTGTTCAGGGCGATCAGATGCCGGAACGCGTGACGATCATCGGCGCCGGAGGTGCCAGTGCCGCAGTCGCTACGGCGATTCAGGACTGGGATGGCACGGAAGTGGTCATCTGGAGCAGAAACCCCGCGCAGGCGGCAACGCTGTCGAAGAGATTCGATCGCACCCGCGCAGAAACCAATCTGGCCGCCGCCGTGAAGGGCGCCGATTTTGTTGTGAATGCGACGCCAATGGGCTTACTGGACAATGACCTCCCGGTCCCAATTGGGGACTTGCCGAAGAAGTGTCCTGTTCTGGACCTCGTGTGCATCACTGGCGAGACTGCGTGGGTTCGCGCCGCTCGAGACGCGGGCCACCCAGCCTCAGACGGACAACCGATGCTCGTCGAGCAGGCCGCCCGATCCTTTCGGCGATGGCTCAATATCGAGCCCAATCGCGAAGTGATGTGGGGAGCGCTGGCCTAGCAGGTCGATCATCCGGGCTGGTTCTGTTCGAAAGGTTCGCGGCCTGGGCGGAATCGGCTCGAATTTCCACACTCGACTTATTGGTGCCCCGCACGTGCGTCTGTTGCGACGCGGCCCTCACTGCCATGGATTACAGGATCCTGTGCAGGCTTTGCATCCAGCGGCTTCCGCGTGTGCCGTCGCCACATTGCGACCGCTGCGGGCACACCCGAACGGCAGGCTCGTGTCGCTGGTGCGAACTGCTGCCGGCGTTCGTCAGGTCGGTCCGCTCGGTCTGCTGGGTCCCGGGAGGCACAGCAGGGGAGATAGTCCACAAGCTCAAGTACTCTGGCTGGACTGCTCTAGCTGAGCCAATGGCAGAACAGATGGCAAGGCTTAACTTTCCTATGGATGTCGTGGAAGAACGCGACATGCTGGTTCCAGTACCACTCGCGCCCGCAAGGGCACGGGAGAGGGGCTACAACCAGAGCGAGCTCCTGGCTCGGCTGCTTGCGGCGCACTGGAATGTCGGGGTAGTCGAAGCGCTCGCCAGGAGCCGCGCGACGGAGACACAGACCCGCCTTACACCCGGCGATCGTCTGCGAAACGTGGCCGGCGCGTTCGCAACTGTTGTTGGTAGCAAGGATTTGGCCGGACGTCACGTGGTGCTGGTGGACGACGTAATAACCACCGCCGCCACACTCAACGCATGCGCGAAGGCTCTCCACGAGGGCGGCGCGCGCATCATTTCTTACGTCACATTCGGGCGAGCCCGCGCGGCGGGCGATGTGCCTTAACGAGGATAGAAGAATGGCAATTCGGGTTGGTATCAATGGCTTCGGAAGAATCGGGCGACAGGTTGTTAGAGCCGCCAAGGAACAGGGCGTCGCAGACATCGACTTCGTTGCGGTCAATGACCTCACGGACACCCGTACTCTGGCACACCTGTTCCGGTACGACTCCGTGCACGGAACCTTTGATGGGGATGTTTCTCACGGCGATGGCACGATCAGAATCGACGGGGACGATATCAAGGTTCTCTCGGAGCGCGATCCATCCGCACTGCCTTGGCGCCAACTCGGCGTTGATATCGTCCTCGAATCCACCGGACGGTTTACATCCGCCGGCGACGCTCGAAAGCACATCGAAGCAGGGGCGCGCAAGGTGATCATCTCTGCACCAGCGAAGGGCGAGGATGTGACACTCGTCATGGGTGTCAACTCGGACAAGTACGATCCCAAGGGACACCACATTATTTCCAATGCGTCGTGCACGACCAACTGTCTCGCGCCGATGGTGAAAGTAATTCGCGATTCATTCGGCTTCAAGCACGCGTCGATGGTCACGATTCACAGCTACACCAACGATCAGCAGATTCTCGATTCGCCACACAAGGATCTGCGTCGCGCACGTGCGGCCGCGGTCTCGATGATCCCTACAACTACAGGTGCCGCAAAAGCTACTGGCCTCGTGATCCCCGAAGTGAAGGGCAAGATCGATGGCATTGCAATTCGCGTCCCGACGCCAGACGTCTCGCTCACCGAACTGACGGTAGAAGTCGAACACGCAACGAGCATAGAGGCCGTGAACACTGCGTTCCGGGAGGCTGCCGCGAGCGGACCGCTCGAGGGATTCCTCAAGTACACGGACGAACCGCTCGTATCATGTGATTTCATTGGCGACCCGTATTCCTGCATATTCGATTCGCTCAACACCAACGTGATCGATGGTACGATGGTCAAGGTATCAGGCTGGTATGACAATGAGTGGGGATACGCGTCGCGCTGCGTCGATCTGCTCCGGTTCGTCGGCGCACGGCTCGGTTAGAGGTAAGCGTCGGTGAAGAAGAAAACGCTACGGAGCCTGCCAGACTCGCAGCTTTGCTCCAAGCGAGTCCTGGTCAGGCTCGATCTCAACGTCCCGATGGACGACAGTGGTCACGTCACGGACGACACGCGTATCAGGGCATCGATACCCACTCTCGAATACATACTGAAGCGGGGCGGCAAGCCCATCGTGTTGTCGCATTTTGGACGGCCCAAGGGCAAGCCGGACCGGCGCTACACGCTGCAGCCGGTTGCGGACGTCCTCGAATCGTTGTGCGGGCACCATGTCGTCTTTTGTGAAACGACCGACACTGATGAAGCAATCAAGGCGACGCACGAACTTCCTCACGGCGATATCCTCCTGCTCGAGAACACGCGGTTCCTGAGCGGCGAGGAACGCAACGATCACGCGCTGGCGCGGATATTCGCCGAGCTGGGTGATCTGTTTGTAAATGACGCGTTTGGCGCGGCGCATCGTGCACACGCATCAACGGCGGGAGTTGCACACGAGCTCCACCCCGCGGTCGCTGGCCTCCTCATGGAACGCGAGCTCGACTACCTCGGCAGTGCGTTGGCTGATCCAAAGCATCCGTTCGTGGCAATACTCGGTGGCTCCAAGATCTCGGGAAAGATCGACGTTATTCGCGAGTTGTTGCCGAAGGTGGACGCGCTCCTGATCGGCGGCGCAATGGCGTGCACATTCTACAAGGCGATGGGCTACGAGGTAGGGAACTCACTCGTCGAGCCGGACAAGATCGAACTCGCTCGCGAGCTGATTGACACGTCCGGTACCCGCCTCATTCTTCCGCACGATGCAATGGTGGCGCGCAACATGGACGATAGTTCAGGTGCACACACGGTTAAACGCGACGCAATTCCGGCCGACGAGTCAATGTTCGACATCGGTCCTGAGACAGCAAAATCGTACTCACGAGCCATCGCGTCGGCAAAGACGGTACTCTGGAACGGGCCGATGGGCGTTTTCGAGAAACCGCCGTTCGACGCCGGAACGCTCGCGGTTGCAAACGCCATGGCAGGGGCAACGGATCTCGGCGCAACCACCATCGTGGGCGGCGGCGACTCCGCCGCTGCGGTCACCGACGCCCGACTTGCCGGTCGAATGAGTCATGTATCCACCGGCGGTGGAGCATCACTCGAGTTCCTTGAAGGGAAAGAACTTCCCGGCGTCGCCGCTCTGGACGACGCATGAGAAAGAAAATCTTCGCCGCCAACTGGAAGATGAACCACGGCCCGACGGCGGCCGCTGGTTTCATCCGCGAATTCCGCAAACACTGGAGTCGAGGCGAGGCTGAAGTTGCGTTCTTTCCGTCTGCACTTGCCTTCGCCGCTGTTCGCGAAGCTGGTGGAGATCCGTGTCCCTTCAAGCTTGGCGTTCAGAACGTATATACCGCGGACAGTGGTGCGTTCACGGGAGAGAACTCCGCGCCGATGGCGAAGGACGCAGGCGCTGATTACGTACTTGTAGGACACTCGGAGCGTCGCCACGTATTCGGCGAAACCGACGCAGAATGTGCGGCAAAGTGCGCGATCGTCGAACGGTCGGGTCTTACGCCGCTCCTTTGCGTTGGTGAGACGCTCGAAGAGCGTGATCAGGGTCGGACTCGCGATGTCGTGACCCGCCAGCTTCGAGAGGGCCTCTCCAAGCTCGATCAAATCGAGATGACCACCTCGGTACTGGCCTATGAGCCCGTCTGGTGCATTGGCACCGGGAAGCACGCTACGCCAGCGGACGCGTCGGAAATCCACGGGCTACTGCGGTCGGTGCTTCGCTCGCTGGTCGGGGACAGGGCCGACCTGGTCAGTATCCTATACGGCGGGAGCGTCTCGCCAGATAATGCGGCGGAATTGATGGCGGCAGAGGACGTCGACGGGGTGTTGGTCGGAGGCGCCAGCCTCACGGTTGATAGCTGGTTGTCCATCTGCGCCTCCTAGTCTAGATTTAAGGGCTACATGTACACATTTCTCCTAGTACTCCTCATCCTCGTCAGCCTGGTGCTGATCGTCGCGATTCTGCTGCAGAGCGGGACCGGCCAGGGTCTCTCCGCCAGCTTCGGCGGCGCCAGTTCCTCGCCCGATTCGTTCATTGGCATGCGCCAGGCCGGCAACCTTCTCACGAAGATCTCCTGGTGGGGCGGCGGAATCTTCCTCGCCCTCGCGTTCGTACTCCAGCTGATGTCGACGCAGCAGCGCACGCCAAAGTCGGTTCTCGAGGGTAAGCTTGGTGCGCCCGCGCCGCTGACCGTCCCATCGCCAAGTTCGGCGGCGCCGGCGATCCCGCTCACGCCAGCGCCAGCGACTCCGGCGCCTACCAACCCGCCAAAGAAGTAGGAACCCAGTTGTCAGAAGTCTCAGTGGGTCCAGGGTTCCTTCTTCTCGAAGATGGGACCCTTTTTCTCGGCCGTCTCCATGGCAAGCCGCCAGTCGACGGTGCCGAAGTTGTGTTCACGACGAACATGACTGGCTATCAGGAGGTCTTCTCCGATCCGTCGTATCGCGGACAGATCGTTGTGATGACGACTCCGCAGATCGGCAACTACGGCATCAATCTCGAAGATCCGGAATCAGCACGTGCACAGGTCGCGGGCGTCGTGGTTCGGGAGCTTTCGGCGACGTACTCGAACTGGCGCGCGAGTGGTGATCTGGTGTCATGGCTGCTGCACGCTGGCGTGCCAATCCTGGAAGAAGTCGACACGCGCAGACTCACCAAGCATCTGCGAGCGACTGGCGTAATGCGCGGAATATTCGGCTGCGGTGAAACGCCGTCGGCCCAAGTCGTCGCGCAGCTCGAATCGTGCCCCTCCATGGAGGGCCTCGACCTCGCGAGCGTTGTCTCCACTGACGTTCCGTACGAGTGGGGCGACCCGTCGGAAGTTTGCCACATAGTCGCGTACGACTTCGGCATCAAGCGCAATATTCTGCGACTGTTCGAGCAGACTGGCTGCCGGGTGACGATCGTACCTGCAGCGACGCCAGCCGCCGAGGTTCTGGCGATGAAGCCCGATGGAATCTTCCTGTCCAATGGACCGGGCGATCCCGACGCGATCGAGTATGCTCCGGCGACCGTTCGGGAACTTGCGCAATCAGGAACCCCGATTTTTGGGATCTGCCTTGGACATCAGCTGATCGGACTGGCTTTCGGTGGCGCAACGACGAAGATGCCGTACGGCCACCGCGGCGGAAATCATCCGGTCCTGGATGTCGCCACAGGAAAGGTGCTGATAACGTCCCAGAACCATGGCTTTGCGGTCAAGGGTGACAATACCGGGATTCCCGGGGCTCCAGATCTTGAGGTCACACACGTCAATCTGAACGACAAGACTGTCGAAGGCCTCAAGCATCGGAGCCTACCGATCTTCGCCGTGCAGTACCATCCGGAAGCGGCTCCTGGCCCGCATGACGCACAGCCGCTTTTCCGTCAGTTCCTGGACAGCGTGAGGGCGACCGCCAGTCGAGGCTGACAGGCCGGATCGCGGAAAGCTGTGGCGGGAGCGAGTTCGGAGAGCCTGTAAAACGCACCTAACTCGCCGCTTGCGCGCTGGTTAGTAAATCCATACATTCCAACGACTTAGCCAATTCCATTGGGGTGTTGGGATGACAAAGGCGGACCTCGTCGAGCTGGTAACAGCGCAAATTGCGCAGACTGCTGGCCC
>JBDTAZ010000188.1:0-20467 GCA_039924325.1 Gemmatimonadaceae bacterium | reverse complement strand
GTACCGGTGAATGGCACCACGAAGCTTCCCGATCGGCGTCTTTGTCTCCAGGAGAGTTTGGGCTGCAAACGTCCCGAGCGCCAGAATGACCTTCGGTTTGACCATCTGGATCTGACGTACCAGGTATGGGCTGCAGGCCTTCACTTCGTCCGGGGTCGGATTGCGGTTTGCCGGGGGGCGGTGCTTCAGAACGTTGGTAATGAATACCTGATCACGGCTGAGCTCGATCGCCGCGAGAATTTTTGTCAGAAGGCCACCGGCCTGACCGACGAACGGTCGTCCGGTTTCGTCCTCGTTGGCGCCAGGCGCCTCTCCGACGCACATAAAATCGGCGTCCGAGTTACCGTCGCCGGGAACTGCGCACTTCGCCGTTTCGTTGAGCTTGCAGAGCGTGCATGCTTCGATGATCGTCGCCAGCTCGGCGAGCGATCCGACGTCGCGATATGGATTCTGCTCGAAGAGAGTCCCGCTCGCGCTTCCAACGACAAGCCCCTGAGCAAATTTGGCCGCAAGGTCCCCATCGGCGAAACTCGGCAAACTCGATGCTCCGGACGGCTCCCGTGACCTTGAAGCCGGCGCCGGCGCTGGAGCTGGCACCTCCGCGGATGTTTCAGCCCGCGTCGGTTCAGTATTCGCAGGCCTAGCCGTGGGCGGCACAACTGTCGACGCGCGTACGGCTGGCGCTGATGTGACAGCTTTCTCTGCAACTCCGCGCGAAGGTACGGGCGCCTTGAAGCTGCTCGGCCGCGACGACTGCGTTGGCTTTGATGGCCGCAGCTTGTCGATCGCGGCTAGTGCCTCGGCGACGCTCATGCCGTCCAGCACAAACTCCGATTCACCCATCTCTCGACGCTGTTCGAGATACGCGCGCAGTCTTTCTCTACCGTCCACTTATCAGCGCCTCGATTCTATCGAGCAGAACTTCAGCGACATCGTTCTTCGACATCAATGGCAGCACCTCATCGCCATTCGCGCCGATGATGGTAACGCGATTCGTGTCAGCTCCGAAACCCTCGCCAGCCACACCAGCGCGATTCGCGACGATCAGGTCGAGTTTCTTCGACGCGAGTTTTTCGCGAGCATTCTGAAGCAGCGACTCTGTCTCCAGTGCGAAACCGACCGCAACTAGTCGAGGCGGACGCGTCGCTATCGTGGATGCGAGCACGTCGGTCGTCGGAGTAAGCGCGAGTGAGTTTGGTGCATGCGCCTTCTTGATCTTCTCGCTGGCGACATCGGACGGACGAAAATCCGCGGGGGCGGCTGCCATTATTAGCACATCCGATTCCGTGAGCGACGCCGCGACAGCGCGCGCCATATCCTCCGTGCTCGTCACATCAATCGTACGAACGCCCGCGGGGGCTGGCACTTCCAGCGGGCCAGCGATGAGTGTGACATCCGCGCCGCGAACCCACGCGGCGCGCGCAATTGCGACGCCCATTCTTCCGCTACTGTGATTCGAGATAAAGCGAACGGGGTCGATCGCCTCTCGCGTTGATCCCGCCGTCACAAGTACTCGCTTTCCGGTCAACGGCGTTTCCTTGCACAGCGTTCGCGTAACGGTCGCGGCAATGAGATCCGGTTCGGGCATTCGTCCGGGACCTTCACCCTCGTCAAACGCGAGCGGTCCGACGGCCGGTTCCATGACATCGTATCCAATTTCGCGCAAATGCGCGGTATTGAGCACGGTCTGGCGGTGCGACCACATCCTGTCGTTCATCGCGGGGACCATGAGAACCGGGCAGCGCGCGGCGAGCAGGATTGCGCTGAGCAGGTCATCGGCACGGCCCTGCGCACTTCGCGCAAGGAAATCTGCGGTGGCTGGCGCAACTACAATTGCGTGTGCGTCACGCGCAAGGCGGATGTGAGACAAGGCCTCACCCGACTCAAATATCTCGGAGTGAACCCGTCGTCCAGTCACGCCCTCGAACGTAACGGCGCCCACGAACTGCTGAGCGCCGTGTGTCATTACCACATCAACTTCGGCGCCCTGCTGAGTAAGAAGGCGCGCCAGCGTAACCGATTTATAGCTGGCGATACCACCGGTTACGCCGAGTACGATGCGCTGGCCCCGAATGTCGCGCAGAGCTACTCCTGACGGCGGCGCGGCACTACGTGATATTCCACTTCACCTGCTGCGAGCTCGTCCAGCGCGCGAGTCGTCAGCTTCTTTTCGCCCGGTCCTGACCGGTCGCGCGGGAACTCGTTCAATACTCTCGCGAACTTGGCGGCCACAAGGACGCCCAGGTACTTGTTGGTCGCGTGCGCCGCGATGTCTTTCGGTGTGTAAACTCGCATGATCCCTCGTCTCCTAAAAGTGATGCAACTCCGCCTTCAAGGCGGCTACTGTTTCTGCCGCGATGCTGCGGCTGACTGGCGAATTGACTCGCCGGAGGCCTTCAGCATCGATGATGCAAGAAACCTGCGATACTGCCTGCTCGAGCTCGTCATTGATGACCACATACTCGAATTCATCCAGCACGCCGATCTCGCCAATCGCGTCGCGCAAGCGCCTCGCAATCGTTTCCCTGTCTTCGGTTCCACGTCCCTTCAATCGTGCCACCAGCGTCTCACCGGACGGCGGTAGAACAAAGATCCTCACTGCATCCGGGTACGAAGCGGCAAACTGCATCGCGCCCTGAACGTCTATGTCCATTACAACGTGACGATTCATTCCCAGCACCTTCGCGACTTCACTGCGCAACGTGCCATACATGTTGCCATGTACCTCTGCGTACTCGGCGAAATCGCCCCTCTTTACAGCCAGCTCAAACTCGGCTGCATCGAGAAAATGATAGGCTGTTCCATCTACTTCACCTTGTCGCGGCGGCCGCGTAGTCGCCGATACCGAGTACCCAACATCTTTCCTGATTTTCAGCAAACGCTTCGCGATCGTTGTCTTCCCGGCGCCAGACGGCGCGGAAAGGATGATCGGAAAAGGCTTCACTCGACGTTCTCGCTTTGTTCGCGCAACCGCTCCAGCTCTTCCTTGATCAGTACAACATCCGTCAGAATTGCTGCATCGTTCGCCTTGCTTCCAGTCGTATTGGCTTCACGCAGCATTTCCTGAATCAGGAAGCCAAGTCGCTTCCCGACCGCCGAACCCGACTTCTCGTCAATTGCAGAGCGAAATGCTGTAATGTGCGCGCCGAACCGGTTTAATTCCTCGGTGATATCCATCCGATCCGCGAGGATCGCGATTTCCTGTGCCAGCCGTTGCGGGTCAACAGCCACCGTACCGGCGAGCTCCTTAACAGAACTCTGCAAACGCTTATGCTGCTCCACCAACCTGGCCGGCGCACGCTCACGAACCCTCGCGAGAGCCTCCTCTACAATCCGCAGGTGCTCCCTCAGGAATTCAGCGATGCGAGTCCCCTCGGCGTTGCGCATAAGATCCAGCCCGTTCGACGCATCGTGTACGATCGCCAGGAGCTGTTCGACGGAACCCTCGGTGGTCTCTGCGCTATCGTCGTCCGCTGATCCAATCACGTCCGGCAACCGCATCACGGTCGCTATGTCAACTTCGCCCGCAAGGCCGAAGCGGTTCTTAAGTGTATTGAGCTGCTGGACGTACGCGGCGACCTTCTCCTCGTTGATCACAAGGCCGCGTTCTGCGTCGCGGGCAATCCGAGCGGAGAGTGATACATGTCCGCGACTGAAGCGCTTGCGCAGTGCTTCGCGAACGTCGCCCTCCCACACCGCCATGCGACCCGGAAGCTTGATCGCCGGATTGAAGAAGCGGTGGTTGACTGCGCGAATCTCGACGGAGACGCGACTCGCGCCCACCGTCCCTTCGGCGGCTCCAAATCCGGTCATGCTCGTAATCATGTGCAGCCTACTAAGTTATTGCCGCGCAACGACTTTGTCAAAAAACATGACCTACTAGTTGAAGAAGTACCACCTCACGCCATACACGTTCACTGGCCTTGGCATGATGTAGCCTGGGACCTCGTTGTATATCGCTCCGGCCAGGTTCCGGCGTTGGTAGGAAAGCACCCCTCGGAGGATCCTCAACTCCACCAGCAATGATACCGTTCGGCTCGAAGCCGCTATCCTGTCGGACCCATTTGTCTCCGGGAAAGCCACGGCACTTCGAAAGTCGACCCCGGGCTGGAAAAGGAATGAGAAGTTTCCCGTTGGGAAGCGAGACAGCCATTCTGTGTAGAACCGGAGGTCCCCGTGTGCCTCGCTTTGAGGCGTATATGGCGCGATCTGCTGCCAGTGGGTTCCGCTGACGTCCAGGCTGAAACCGTTGCCAATCGGCCCTTGGAGGCTGGCGATGCTCCCTGTCTGCCGGCCTATCGCCTTCCCTACGAACGCGGTATCCCAGAGCTGCGACGGAATCAATAGTGCGGTGTCGCGGGTAACGATCCCTCCGACCAGCCACAGACCTCGAGGAAGCAGCCGTATCCCCGCCTCCAATCGCGCAGTCTTCGACGCCGGTTGCCTCAGGAAGCCCAAGGCCGGCGTACCAAATGGCGTTCGCTGCCCGACATAGCCGAGCAGTGCGATGAACGGCAGTGGAGTCAGGCGAGCGCCACCCTCGACTCGAGTGAGTCCAGCGTATTCATCCCGCTCCGCCGTCGCGCTGGCGGACAGAAAGTTGCGGCTCAGATCAAACGTTGCGCTCGGCGAGCTATAACCTTTGCCCAGTCGCCGACGGTAGCGCTCAATAAGCCGGAGTCGGCCACCACCAGCGTCGAAACCGGCCGTGGCCACGTATTGCGCGACGGAGGCGAGCGAGTCCACCGTGTCAGGCGCGAAGCCGTTCGCCTGGGCCGCGATGGAATCCATGTGGGTGCTGTTTTCCTTGAGTATCTCGGTCGACGCAACGAGTTGCAGAAACGGCCCGCTTCCTTCCTGGCCGATCGCGGCGCGCAGATAACCCAACGTCGTTGCCGCACGATAACCTGGAAGACCCACGCCTCCGTTGAATCGCGTCGTGCTTGTCCGCGTGTCGTTGCTGCGGATCGCTGTAGCATCCAGACTCCAAGCTGAATGTGCGATTCCGTATCGCAGCATTCCCGTGAACTGCTGACCCCCGCCGCCATTTCGATTGTCTGTTACGCCATACTGCTGCAAAGCGACCTGCAGCCCAGCGCCGTTGTAAAACCGCTTGCCGTAGAATGCGCGATAAAGATTCGTGTTGAGGTCGCCGGTAAGCGCATCGATCCGCGTGTATGGTGCGGTGCCGTTGTACTCCCATGTGCGCAAATCGACGCGCAGTCCGTCCGCACTTCGCGCGAGCGTCAGTTTCTCGAGAATCCAGATCGGGACGGTGCTGAGATCGGGCGCGACGCCATTTCTGGGCTCCAGATCATCGCGTTCGATCCCGTCGATAAATACTCGAACTCGACTGAAGTCGCCGCCCATTGCGGTTGCCTGCGGTGCGGCGAGCCATCCGGTGCGAAATGTGGTGAACCCAGGAATTCTGTCGAGTAGATCGCCGAGTGTGATCGCACCGCTCGCGAACAACTGGTCACGATCGTAAGTGAATGACTGCCCGATTTCGAGTGACGGTGTTGGACCATCACGGCCGATACGTGCCTGGATGCTGTCGGCGTGCTGAGGCTTCGGCGCGGAATCTTCTGCGGTCGGCGGAGCTGTGCCTCCCTGGCCACCTCCCTGAGTTGGCCGTGGTGGGCGGCCAATCTGCGCGTTCGCAGTGCTCGCGACGGCGCAGAACGCTGCGGCGCACACGGACGCCGCGATAACCTTGCGCGCGAAACGGTCAAGCATCAATGGCCGCAACGGGTGCGCAGGAATTGTACAAAAGTTCCAACAGGAACTCCCGTAGGGCCCTTTGGAATGAACCCGAGATCTTCTTCCGAATACGCGGTCCCGGCCACATCGAGATGCACCCACGGATACTCGTCAGCAAATTCCTTCAGAAACGCAGCCGCCGTGATAGCGCCAGCCCAACGGCCGCCCGCATTCTTGAGGTCAGCGACCTCCGACTGCATGAGTTCCGAATACTCGTCCCACAGCGGTAGCTGCCACCCGCGCTCGCCGGACGCGTTGCCGGCAGCAAGCACTTCGTCGACCAGTTTCTGATCAACTCCCAGCACGCCGGTAGCTGTGTGTCCAAGCGCGACCACGCACGCACCGGTGAGCGTCGCCGCGTCGATGACGGCGGCTGGCTTGAACCGACGAACGTATGAAAGCAGATCGGCGAGAACCAGCCGACCTTCTGCGTCTGTATTGATTATCTCGATGTACTTGCCGTTCTGACTGCGCACGACGTCACCAGGATTCATTGCGGTGCCCGACGGCATGTTGGTAGTCGCACCAAAGACTCCGACAACATTGATCGGGAGCTTCATCCTGCCAACCACTTCCATCGCTCCGATTACGCCGCCGGCGCCACTCATGTCGTACTTCATCCACTCCATGCTTGCGGCTGGCTTGATGGATATGCCGCCCGAATCAAAGCAGAGACCCTTGCCCACGAGAACCACTGGCGGATCGCCGGCCTTGCCACCGCCGTATTCCATCGCGACGAGTCTTGGCTCCTGCGGAGTGCCCTGCGCTACGGCGAGAAATGAACCCATTTTTTCGGCTACGAGTCCCGCCCGGTCCAGCTCTGTGTACTTCATGCCGTGTCTGGCCGCAAGATCTCGCGCTGCGGCCGCCAGGAGATCGGGGGTGCAGATGTTCCCAGGTGTCATGCCAAGCGTTCGCGCCAGCGATACGCCCGCGCCAAGCGCGATTCCATTTGCGAGCGCAGTCTTGGAGTCCGGCGATACGGGCGCAGCAATTATTGCACTCGCAACAGGTGCCTTGCGATCTGCTTCTGGCGGCGGAGTCTTGGTGTCGAGGTATTGCCATGCGCCAGCGTGAAGGCCGGTCGCGAGCGATTCCACCTGCGCAGGCGTGAAATCGTCGCCAGCGATTGCGAGAGAACCAGTGCCGAGCTTCAATGCGGTGCGCGCGGCGAGCGCACCCGCACGTCGCCACGAGTGCGCAGAACCAGCGCCGACTCCAAGCAGCGCAATACGTCGCGGTCCGCCTGTGACTCCGCTGAGAAAGAGAATCTCATCACGCGAACCTCTGAAATCGCGTTGACTGATTGCCGCGTTGATTGCGCCGCCGGTGCGTTTATCCAGCTCAACGAGCGTCGCTGGAATTGTTGCAGCCGATGAAAGAACAACAACAAGGAGTGGGGTTTGCAGCGATGCGACGTCTCCGCCCGAAAGCGTGACGCTTAAAGGATTGTCCACTGTGACTTGTTCGAGTTTGTGTTAGGCGCGCATTCCGGCGACGATCGCGTCCGCAAAGCCGGACGTGGAAACTTCTGTCGCCCCCTTCATCTGACGCGCAAGGTCATAAGTAACCGTGCGCGATTTGATCGCATGTTCCATTCCACTAACAATCAGCGCACCGGCCTCCGCCCAGCCCATGTGCTCCAGCATCATCACGCCGGAAAGAATCACGCTGCCGGGATTGATCTTGTTCAGGCCAGCGTATTTTGGCGCGGTTCCATGAGTCGCCTCAAAGACGGCGACGCCATCCCCAACGTTCCCGCCAGGCGCTATCCCGAGTCCTCCCACCTGAGCGGCGGCGGCGTCGGAGAGATAGTCGCCGTTCAGATTCGGAGTTGCGATCACTGAATACTCTGATGGGCGCAGCAGAAGCTGCTGGAACATCGAGTCAGCAATGCGATCTCCAACAACAATCTTGCCGCCTGCACTCGCGCCCTTGAGCTCGTTCTCCATGACGGTCTGACCGGCGAACTTCTCGCGCGCAACTTCATAACCCCAATCGCGAAACGCACCCTCGGTGAATTTCATGATGTTGCCCTTGTGTACCAGAGTCACAGAAGGCTTACCCTTTGCGACGGCGTACGCGAGTGCCATTTCGACCAGGCGCTGCGATCCGAACTTGCTCATCGGCTTGATGCCAATCGCCGAGTCTGGGCGGATGTTGGCGCCGAACGATTTGTGCAGATATTCGCGAAGTGCGTTGGCTTCGGGCGATCCGGCCTTGTACTCGATGCCCGCGTATACATCTTCCGTATTTTCGCGGAAGATTACGACATTGACCTTCTCCGGTTCCTTGACCGGTGCGCCGACGCCCTCGAAGTACCGAACCGGTCGGATGCATGCATAAAGGTCCAGCACCTGACGAAGAGTGACGTTCAGCGATCGTATTCCACCCCCGACTGGCGTCGTGAGCGGTCCCTTGATCGAAACGCGGAACTCGCTGAACGCGTCAACCGTCTCGTCTGGCAGCCAACTCCCGTAGTTCGTATGGGCTTTTTCCCCAGCGAAGACCTCCATCCACGCAATCCGACGCTCGCCGCCATAGGCTTTTTCAACCGCCGCATCGAAAACCCTGACCGACGCCGCCCAGATGTCGGGACCGGTCCCATCGCCTTCGATGAACGGAATGATCGGATTGTTGGGGACCTGCAGGGTGCCGCCAGCGTAGCCGATCTTCTCGCCGCTACTCGGCACGGACGCATGCTTGTACGTGGCCATTCTAGGATTGGTTGCTCAGGAGGAGTTTACCGGGCGTAAACTTGTGGAAGTTACGGCCCGGCGCCTCTCCCGGCCAGACGTTCTTCACGGAAGCGCGACTACCGCCCTCCGCACCGACCCTGCCGGCCGATCGCGTCATGCGCGAACGGCTCTCGCCGACCCCATAGCTCCGGCTCGGCCCAGTGAGCGCCGGATTACGCGTGGCGCTTGGATGGCGTCGTCCGTAGCTTGCTCGACATGCAATCGGTTCGCAGCAGCCCGGTCGTCCAGCTATCGAGATCGCTGGCATTCTTTGCCACATTATCGGCGCTGCCGGTCGCCTTGCGTGCGCAAGACAGCTGGACGGGAATTGGGGCGATCAGCGGTACCGTCATGTACATGGACACCACTACGATCATGCGAGACGGCCCGATCCGGAAAGTCTGGGTCAAGTCCTTCGACCTGGATCCCAAGTCGGTGCTCGCCGGCAAGGACACGCTGACTTTCGATACTGTGATCGGCCTGAATGTATTCGACTGTGCAAAGGGCACGCGATCCGTGGCAGCCGTCCAATACCTTCTAGGTGAAGAAATTGTGCTCGACGTGCCCGAGACCCACGACAAGCCTGCACCGCTCAAACCGAATAGCTTCTTCGCTGCCATCGCGGCTGATGTGTGCAAGAACGCGCGTTGATTGAATCGCTGACCGGCCTTGGATTTACCGACCGATGGCTCAGTGTGACGGGCGAAACAACTCGAACGGCTGAATTCCGAGTCTGACCTGCATCCCGTACCCAATTCTGTGCGCCAGCTCCTTCATAAGCGTCGCACTTGGCCCCTTGAAGCGCGCATCCACAACGCTCTCAAGCGTAGCGACCCAAAATTGAAAATGCTCGCCTGACAGCCCTGGCATCTCCAGGTGCGGGCGGAACGCGTTTCCGGAATACGCACGAGTGTGAAACAGCAAGGTCGACCAGAACGCGACTATCCGCGGCATGTGTACAGCCATGTCGACCTTTTCGAAGTACCGCAACAACAGCGGATCCACAGCTATTATGGCGTAGAACGCAGTCAGTGTCTCGTGGAGATCCTCGTCGCGAATGTCACGCTTGGGCGACTCGCGTTCGCTCACGTGATATGCGGGTCCTGCGATCCACCGCCGGCGGAGCGAACAACCGTAAGTAGGAAGACACAGCCGTCGGCCGACTCCGCCGAGTGTTCAACTCCAGCGGCGAACACCAACGTATCGCCTTTTGCAAGGTTGTAGTGAGCGCCGAGCGCGTGGAATACAATCTCACCATCGGTGACGTGAATCTGCACCGGCTGATCAGTGCTATGCGCCGGAAGATCTCCACCGGAAGAGAGCGCCATCAGCACAATCCTCAGTGGTCCCTCCTTCACGATCGTGCGCGACGTTCGTCCGCGTTGAGCAAGCAGCTCACGATCGATGATGAGTTCGTCCTGCGGAAGGTGATGAACTAGAACTTCTCCCTCAATCGTTCGGTTCATCGACGACATGTATTCTCCGGATGGCTGTGGAGCTGACTTCTTATCTCTGTAATGAACGCTCCCGCAATTTCAATGTCAATGCGCGCGCGCGGATGTTCGCTATTATGCCCCTGGCGATCCTCAGATTATGCACTGATGAACGAACGCGCGCGTTTCGGCGGCCACGCGATCCCAGTTGAAATGCGTTTCCACCGCGGAACGGCCAGCGGCGCCCATCTGAGAGCGCAATGCGTCGCCGCCGATGAGGGTTCGTATCGCCGACGCCGCGGCATTTGCGTCGGATGGATCTACGACGATTCCCGTCTCGCCGTCGCGAACAGCGGAGCTCACGCCTCCGGAATTCCCTGCGACCGAGGGTACCCCGCTTGCCGCCGCCTCGACAAACGATATCCCAAATCCTTCGACATTTACGCTGTTGTCGAGCCTCGACAGGCCGACGTACAAGCTGGCAGTCGCGTATGCATCCGCCAGCGACGTGTCATCCAGATGGCCGACCAGGTGCACCCGTTCGGAGACGCCGAGCGCCGAAGCAAGCGACCGCAACCGCAGTTCATCATCGCCCTTGCCGACGATTACGTAATGCAGATCGGGGGATTCGTCGCGCAGTAAACCCAGGGCCTGAATTGCTGTATCCTGACCCTTGTGTGGCACCAGGCGCGCCACTGTGAGCATCATGGGCGACGTGCCGATCCCAAGTTTGGCGCGGAGTTCGCCTGTGTTGCGTTCGGGATTGAACTGTTCCGGATCTGTGCCAAGATCGATCGCGGCGACGGGCGGCGGCGTGGTCACGCCGACCTCACGCATCACGTCACGCGCGAGTGACGCCGTCCATGCTGAATTTGCGATTACGGCGGCAGCGTCACCGAACAATCGATACGCGCTGACGCGCTTGGTCCAGTGGCGCGATGTCTTGCGCCGCTCGCGTAGCAAGTCGCCTCCGTTGACATATATCACATACGGAACGTGGGTCCTGTTATGAGCCCACCAGACTGCGTATCCCACGGGTCGTATCTCACCGCAATGGATTACGTCGATCCCGGACTTGCAGCGTTGAGCGAGCCACCGCCCCCACCGTATCTCATTGGCAAACAGTTTCGCTTTGGATGCAGGAAACTCCTCCCGCTCGATCCCGAATCGCTCTGCAGCGTCGGGTGAGTCGGCTGCCTCGTGGGCCACTGTGGAGACGCTCATCGGCTCGCCGTATCGTCGAACCAGTTCCGCGTGTCGCCGCGCCATCCCACCGCTTTCGGGGGGGAAGTTCTGCGTGACGAAGATGTTGCTTAATGGCGCGGTCAATCAGCGCGCAGATGCAGTACAGGGCACAGAGCTAATCTAGCGAACCCGGACCGCACGCAGTCATAGGGTAGCGGACCGACTGGGCCATTTGCTCTTGCGCACCGTTCCGATGAACCGCTCACTCAGGTAAGCGGCCCTTGAGCTCCGCGCCGCGGAACGAGTCGCTGGAGCCAATCAGACGGCGGGCCGCGTCCACCTGGCCCCAGAGGTTCCAGAGCATGACGCCGCGCACATGGCCGTCGCGGAGGTAATAAATCACGCCTTCCCGAAATGGCACCTTCCAATCTGCGACCATCTGCAGACGTGAGTCCACCTCTCCGACTGCTTCGTACCCCAACTCGAAAAAGTCCGAATAGAAGAACGGCAGGTGGTCATACGAGACCGCTCGGCCGGACATCGCAACCCCCGCGAATCCACCCATCGTATTGGCGTTGTCAGCGTGTTCAACGCGACGCCACATGTTCAAGGATGGGTCATGATAGCTCGCGACGTCGCCCGCAGCGTAGATTCTTGAGTCGCTTGTCCGCAGTGACGAGTCAACGCGAATGCCGTTGTCCACGGTGAGGCCAGCGGCGCGGGCCAGCTCTACGTTGGGTTCGGCGCCGATTCCCGCCACCACGCCGTCTACCGCAACTTCACGTTCACCTTCGGTTTGGTCCAATTTGACTTTAAGGACCGACTTCCCATCGCGTTGTTCGCAATCAGTCACAGTCGCTCCAGCCAGTACTTCGACTCCGTTCTCCCTATACAGGCCAGTCAGGTAATTCGCCAGATCTGGCGGATGCATGCGGCTACCGATCCCCGCATCCGGAAACACCATGACCACTTCCTTGCCGATGCTAGTGAGCGACGCTGCCAACTCCGAACCGATGAACCCACCGCCAATTATTGCGAAGCGGTTGCCTCGTTCCGTCATCGCGCGCAGCCGTTCGTAATCATCAACGGTGCGGAAGTAAAGGATCTGGTCACCTCCGAACGGCAAGCGGCGCGGCGCACAGCCGGTGGCCAGCAGTAGTTTGTCGTACGTATAGGCAGTGCTCTTGTCGTCGATGATCTCTCGCTTCCCGATGTCCAGGCTGCGGACGGTTCGGCCGGAATGAGAAGTGGTGCGGTTTCCATCAACGTTTCGCCATATGCTATCCAGTGGATCTCCTTTCCATAGCGCTTTGGAAAGGGGCGGGCGATCGTAGGGCGGGTGCGCCTCGCTGCTTATGACGCCGATCGTTCCTTCATGATCTGCCTCGCGAATACCAGCGACGGCCGCGGCGGCAGTCATACCGCCGCCAACAATCAGATAAGCGTAACTCGGCATCGTGGAGTTCGGAGTGATCGGGCATTCTTGACGATTGCGTGCCCAAAGCCAGCAAGCACCGCATACATCCTGCCAGCATGCTTCCCAGAGATCTTCCCAGAGATCTTCCCAGAGTTTCTTCCGGACAGCCGGAGCGCGCTCGGCTAGAGCGAACACTTGCGTATCGAGGGCATGCTCTTTGCCGAAACGTAGCGTAGGCGAGGCGACGCTGAAGACATGTTCCCTCGCCATTCAACTTGGTTGGTCAAGTTATCTCAACCGGTCGAACGTAGTGTTGGCGCTTTGAGAGAACGTGTCACCGTGTAGAGACTCTATCAACCATGAGGAGGCGGAATGCCTACGAAGAAACCAGCACAGAAACCAGCATCGAAACCAGCATCGAAGTCAGCATCAAAAGCACCTTCGTTCAAGACAATCCCCGCCAATACCGCCGTATCCTGGCACTATCGTAGCGCTATTGGTCACGGTACCGTTACCGGCGTCCACAAGCTCGGCTCTACGGCCGACAACACGATGTACTCGATCAATGAACACGACCACCATCCGGGCGAACCGGATGTCGTATTTCATTCTGGCAAGGCATTGACCAGGACGGCGAAGTAAAGCCCGGAGCGTTCCAGACCCCCGCCAATCCTCAGCGCGAGGCGCATCATCCACTCCCCGATCGGTAACAACGTCGAAGTGGCGCACATGTGATCGTTCAGACAGTGACTCGGCTACGCCTTTTTCTCCAGGTGTCCACCGAACTCATAGCGCATCGCGGACAGAAGTTGGTTCGCGAAACCTGCGTCGCCGCGTGAACTGAAGCGCTCGTACAGTGCGGCGCTCAGCACTGGTGCGGGTACAGCCTCGTCAATCGCGGCGGTGATCGTCCAACGTCCCTCACCGGAATCGGATACGCGTCCGCTGAATTTCGTGAGATCGGGATCGCCGGCCAACGCATCGGCCGTAAGGTCCAGGAGCCACGACGCGATGACACTACCGCGACGCCATACTTCGGCGATGTCGGGAAGGTTGAGGTCATACTGATACAATTCCGGATCACGAAGCGGCGTCGTCTCAGCGTCGACGCTGGCCTTATGCTTACCGATATTCGCGTTACGCAGGATGTTCAGACCCTCGGCGTATGCCGCCATCATTCCGTATTCGATGCCGTTGTGGACCATCTTGACGAAATGCCCCGCACCGTTTTGTCCGCAGTGTAGGTAGCCGTGTGCCGCTGTGCCGCCCGTTTTCGGATCGCGACTTGGCGTAAGCGGCGCTGAATCGACCGAGGGTGCAAGAGTCGCAAAGAGAGGATCGATATGCTTAACGATGTCCGCCTCTCCGCCAATCATCTGGCAGAAGCCGCGATCGATCCCCCACACGCCGCCGCTGGTTCCCGAATCCACGTAGTGTATGCCGAACTCGGCCAGGAGCTTTGCGCGCCGAATGTCATCCACGTAATGCGAGTTTCCGCCGTCTACGAGTATGTCGCCGGGCTCAAAGCGACGCGACAAATCTACGACCGTCTGCTCCACTATCGCGGCTGGCAGCATCATCCACGCGACCCTCGGCTTGTTCAATCTCGCCACGAAGTCATCGAGCGACGACGTGCCGACCGCGCCGTCCTTCACGACGCTCGCGATAGCTTCGGCGTTGATGTCATGCACGACGCATTCATGGCCGTCGCGCAGCAATCGTCGCACCATGCTTGCACCCATGCGTCCGAGGCCTATCATTCCCATCTGCATTGCAGTTGCTCCGTTAACAGTTAGATAATACGCACTCGCTACTCCCGCTAAACTTCCGCTACATGCTCGTCAAGTGCTAGCGGCACGGCCACTGTGTTACGCGACGTATGGCTGTACATAGCCCCCGCGTTCCGTACGCGCAGTCGATCGGTAAGCTATGAATTCGGTCCTGAGCGCTGTAGCTCATGCCAGCGCGGCGTTCACCGCCGTCACGATGTGCGGAGCGGAGATGCCGTAGCGATCGAGTAACTCATCCGGCTTCCCACTGTGCGGAATCTCTCGTACTGCAAGCTTGTGCACCACGCAACGCTCCTCTGCGAGCGCCGCGAGCACCGTGTCGCCGATCCCGCCGTGCGCATAGTGATCCTCCACGGTGATGATGATACCACCGCAGGCGCGTGCAGCCGCGATGAGCCCGTCCCGATCCACCGGCTGAACGCTGAAGATGTCCACTACGCGCGCTGCAATGCCGACTTTCGCAAGCTCGTCGTATGCTGACAGCGCCTCCGCCACTGTGACACCGCCAGCAACCACGAGAACACAGTCGTGATCACTGTGACGTAACACCTTGCATCGCCCGACTTCGAACGCTTCGTCCGCACCGTAAATAATTGGCGTTTCTGGCCGACCGAGCCTTAGATAACACGGACCGGCGCGTGCTGCCACCAGTTCCGTCGCGCGCCACGCGCTCGTCGCGTCGGCTGGATATAGCACGGTCATGTCCGGCTCGGCGCACATCATCGCCAAATCTTCGAGACCCATCTGTGACGGACCATCCTGGCCAATCGATACGCCGACGTGTGTGCCAGCCAGCTTGATCCCCGTCCCGCCAATGCAAGCCATTCGCACGAAGTCGAACGCGCGTGCGAAGAATGCGCCGAACGTCGCGACAAACGGAATGCGCCCGCGCGCGGCGAGACCCATCGCCATTCCAGTCATGTTCTGCTCTGCGATGAACCCCTCGAAGAATCGGTCTGCGGCAACCGCTTGAAAATCTTCCGTGAACGTAGAGTTCTCAACGTCGCCATCTATTGCGACCACAGCCGGCCAGTCGCGCCCGATTGCCGCGAGTGCTTCACCAAATGCCTTCCGTGGTGCAACAGGTGGTCCACCCACCAGATAAGGAGGCTCCGGCGCTCTGCGTCGGCCACGGTCCTCCGAGAGAATCACACTCATGTCGGGTAGCCTGGGTGGCCATGGCCCAGACTGCCCGTGAAGCTCGCGCTCAAGCGCAGCAACGGCTTTCTTTGCATCGTCCGGCTTGAGCGGCTTTCCATGCTCACCCTCCTTCCCTTCCAGCCCGGGAAGTCCCTTGCCTTTCACGGTCCGCGCGAGAACGATGGTAGGGCGATCATCCGTCTCGGCGGCTGACTTATATGCGGCACGCAATGCGTTGATATCGTGACCATCGACCACGAGCGCTTGCCAGCCGAACGACTCCCACCGCGCCTTGTACACGTCCATTTCGTACTCGAGCATCGTCGGTTGACTCTGGCCCAGCCGGTTGACGTCGATCGTCGCACACAAAGTGCCCAGTCCGTAGCGCGCGCCGAGTTCGGCTGCCTCATAGACGGAGCCCTCAGCGCTCTCGCCATCTCCCATCAGAACGTAGGTTCTGCGATCAACACCCAACAGCCGAGCGTCGAGCGCTAGTCCGATGCCTGCGGATAATCCCTGGCCCAGCGAGCCAGTGGCCACGTCGATGAACGGGATTCGCGGCGTGGGATGGCCTTCCAAGTCGGAATCGAGACGACGAAGCGTAAGCAGGTGTTCTCGAGGGAACGCGCCCGCTTCAGCCCATGCGGCGTACAGGATCGGCGCGGCATGCCCCTTGGATAGCACAAAGACGTCGTTATGCGGCTCAAGCGGCTGCAGCGCGTCGTAGCGCATGACGCCGAAAAACAGCACAGCCATGATCTCGGCGGCGGACGTGCAGCTGGTCGGATGACCACTCGCGGCGGCCGTAGTCGCTTCCACCGAATCGATACGAAGTTGTGTGGCGATTGCGTGCAGGAGTGCTGTCGGACGTTCTCGCGCGACGGCACTGTCAGCGCTCGAAGCGACGGCGGTGGTCATGAAGTCTCCTGAGACACAAGTAACGGATGTACTGCATGGCATTATGCGTGCCCTGTGTGACCGCACCAGCGCGTCAGCCAATGTCGTGGCTGTCGCGGCCTGGCGACGGGAACGAATGACGCTTCTTGATTTTCCGTTGTGGCTCCGCGCTACTCATTTCCTGAATCTGCTCTTCAGCGCAGAAATACTCACGTGACAGCATATCGCCCTATCTCTGCGTCAATCGCCGGCCGGAGGCGGCGTCGCCTATCTTGCGAAGGCGAGTGAGCAGCTCGATCACTATGCACTTGAACTCGAGGGTCTCGTACAAATGCCGCTGCGGATGGCTGGAAGATCAACAGTACCAAAGCCAGGAAGCCAGTATCCAACGCGCCAACGCGATGCGTAGGCGAGGCGATTTCCGTGAAAAAAAAATGACCCCCGATTTCTGGAGGTCGTTTTTTCGTGTTTTTCACATGAGCTCCCGTGCGGGAAAGCGGCGCGACTCTGGCTTTAGGCAAAGATCCAGCGCAATTGTCAGCCGATCGGACTAAGACCCAGGATGCCCGTCAGGACACTCGATAGAATCGAGTAGTTGGTTCCGGAGTCCTGCCCGTACTGCAACCTACCGTTGTAGGCGTCCCCATATCCACGCTGGAAACCCTCCCGGAAATAATAGTTGTAATCGCCCTGCGGAACGTAGTTGCCGGTGTAGCCGTAGTTCGCATCGATGTATGCCGGCGAGTCCTGATAGTCCGCTTTCCAGCGATCGCTTCTGTCAGCTTGTCCTGCGAGGTAACCTTGCTTGTAGCCGTCGTTGACGGCCTCTCGAAGCATTGCTGCACCGTATTGATTGGTTTCTCGCGTCGTGCCGGAAATGACGTAGCGGTAGTTCGCCGGGGTTCTGACGTACGGGTCCGTCGCGAAGTTGCGAGTTGTCTGCAAGTGAGTTTCCTGCTCCCGCAACTTGGCCGCGTACTGTTGCTGCACTCGGTACTGCGCTGTGCGCTTTTGCGTCGCGAGCTGCGCTGTCTGGTGCTGGATCACCGGCAGTTGCTTGCCAAGATGCTGTTTGTACTGCGTCACCTGCACCTTCTGCTGCTGAGCACGCGTATGCTGCTCGGCCACCGGAACCGTTGTCTGCCTTGGCAGCTGCTTGCCCTGCTGCTCCTGTCCCCGACTCTGCTGCGCGTGTGCCACGTCACTCGATCCGGCCACGCTTAACATCGCGGCGACGGTGGCGACTGCCCATCTCCTCATAACTCGTAGCTCCTTTTTGAACTTGCGCTGCCGCGACGTGCGATGGCAGTCGGCTGCGTTTCGAAACCACACAGTGGGAGCCAGAGCGTGCCCAGAAGCAACCGTTTCTGGATGCAGAGCTTGAACTATTGAAGAGGGCAACTCGTATGCCGGATCGCCAAGAACGGCACCGGTCCACCAGCCCCGACACAAAGCAGAAAAGGCGTACCGGTCAGCGCGTTGGAGAGCTATCCGTAGCGCCGCAATGTCCGTGTAGCGCTCCTAACGTCTTGGACGCGGGACGGAGGACGCTCAAACTCCCGCACGGGGTTGGGTTCGCGGAAACAGCAAAGGCAACAGCAAAAACGGCCCCCGATGTTCGGAGACCGTTTGTTCCTGCGTTGACATCACATGCCCAGAGCGAGACTCGAACTCGCACGATGTTGCCATCGGGGGATTTTGAGACAGCTGGAGTATTTGGCGTCATAAAGCGTCATGCCGGGCACGGAACTAATCTACCAAACTGCATGAGGCGTCATGAGGGGCGGCGGGATCACAGCTGTTAGCCATCCAACAATCGGAGTGTGCGTGTCACTACGTCTAATAGCTGTGACTTTCTAAAAACAACTGAGGTTATCAGACGGCTCTGGCAATGTGGGCATCGCCTCTTGGCGGATTCCAAATGGGTTTCACCACACATTCAGTTCCGTCGCGTTCTCGAAGAACCACCCGGGAGAGGCGTTCGCCGGCATCGATGCCTTCGCCGGGCGATTTGCATCGCGCGAGATCTGAGTCCGTCATCGCTACTCCGCTCGAAGCGACTCGATCGGATTGATCCGCGACGCCCGTCGAGCCGGAATCCAGCTTGCCAACAGCGCGACCAGTAGCATCACCCCTACGGCAGCGCCGAGCGTCTGCGTGTCACGCGCGCCCACCCCATAGAGCTGCGACTCGATCAGCCGCCCGGCGAACCAAGCCCCGATCGTCCCGATTAAAGCGCCGGCCGCCGCCAGGCCCACCCCGCTCATAAGCACTCCGCGTTCGAGCAGGCTCTGCGGCGCGCCGAGCGCGAGCCGAATGCCAAAATTACGCCGCTGCAGGCTCACCATGTACAGCAGCGTACCGGCGAGCCCGCCGGCGACGAGCAGGAGAGCGACGACGCTGAAAGTACCGAAGAGCATCGCCTCGAAGCCGCGGTGTGCGGAGTCCTGGTGCGCGAGGTCGGCCAATTTGGTGATTGCCGGAACCGGGATTGAAGGCTCCTCACGCCAGATCGCCGTCCGAAGATCGGCCGGCAACCCCCCGTCCGTACGATCGGTCCGCACGGCAAGTGTCGCGTCGTCCGGCGCGAACGGAATTGCGTCGGCAGGAATGTACACCGCAGTCGCATAAGGCTGATCGGCGCCGTAGTAGCGCGTGTTTTGTACTACGCCGGCGATTCGAAAGTTCGTCTTCCCGAGTGCGAAGACGCCCCCGAGTGCCGCCTCGGCACTTCCAAAGACTTGCACCGCCAACTGCTCGTTGATGACGGCAGGGTGTGGTACGCCTCGCGCCGTGGCCCGCGTCCACCCCTCACCGGCCACAAATCGCATCGCGAATAACTCGAAGAAGCCGTCGCTCACCGGGTGAGTTGCTATAGACCGTCCCTGAGCGTCCCTCCCCGCGAAAATCGGGCGTGTGGACCAGCAGCAATGCTTGCCGCCCACCCATTGCAGCGGCATCGTCATGCCATACGTCACGCTTTGCACACCTCGAGTGTGCGCCAGCGAAGTGCGGATCGCCTCCATGCGGCGGTTCCACTGCACCGCGGGCGTATTCGTTGAATCCCCGTTGGCCTCGTCCGACACCGCGACTGAAAGAGGAATCTCCAGAACGCCGCTCGTCCTGAAGCCGAGGTCCTCATGTGACATCTGTATAAAACTGCGCAGCAGCCCGCCCGCCTGCGTCACGAGCACGAGCGACACAGCAACCTCCCCGACAATGAGCGCTCTGCGCAACCGATGCGCTCCTCGAGTTCCCGTGAGCGTCCGCCCAGACTCGCGCAGCATACCATTGTCCGCTCCGTCGCGCGCGAGTCGCAGCGCCGGCACGAGACCGAAGATCATCGCGGTGAGCACGCCGGCACCAGCGGCGAACAGCAGCACCGGCACGTCGACGGCGATCGTCGACGCGCGCGGGAGGCCCGCCGGCGTCAAAGCCAGAAACGCGCGTACGCAGCCGTAGGCGATTAGCGCGCCGAGCAGGGAGCCGACAGCACCGAGCATTACGCTCTCGACGAGGAGCTGCCCCACCAGCGCTCGGGTTGGCGCCCCGAGCGCGCGGCGCACCATCATCTCCCGCGTTCTCCCCACACCTCGGGCGAGCACGAGATGTGTCACGTTGGCGCAAGCGACGAGCAGGAGGATCCCGACGGCGCCGAGCAGCAGGCTGAGCGGACGCTCCACACTCCCCGTCGTCGCCTCGCGCAACGTGCGTACCGGGAGTGGGATCATCCGTCCAGCCTCTACGTAGCGATCCGGAAAGGCCTTCACACGCTCCTCGGCGACGCGCGCGGCTTCATGCTGCACCTGTGTGATGGTAGCGCCGCGACGGACGCGTCCGGCGATGTTGAACATCCAGTAGTCGCGCTTTGTCATGTATTCCGCCACCGGGTCGAGCGGCCGCCACAGATCGACCGCCGCCTCTCCCACGAGAGCATCCGGCTGTGCGAACGACGGACCTACGACGCCGACCACGGTGACCGGTGCATCATCGATGCGAACCGTGCGTCCGATCACCGTGGAGTCACCGCCGAACTGGCGCACCCACATACCGTATGAGAGCACCGCCGCGTTCCCGGCGTGCGAATCGCCGGGCTGCAGCAGGCGA
>JBDTAZ010000187.1:0-24026 GCA_039924325.1 Gemmatimonadaceae bacterium | reverse complement strand
GGAGCATGGCGAGTGTGGTGGAGCGGGAGAATACCCCTACGCGTCGTGCCCCGTCAACCTCGGATCAGTCTCGTGACAATCTCGTGGATCAATCTCGCTCAACCGCACCCTTCCTTGCGAGGGGCGTCGTGGCCGGGCAAACCCTTGAGCAGCGCAGCGTGACAGATCATGTACACGCTGCCGATTTGGCGCGGGTGATTATACGGAGGTCGATTATGTCGTGGAAAAGCAGCTTTACAGATCGAGCGGAGGATACGCTCGAATGCACAATCATGGCGTTGAAACGCACGCCAAACGCACTGGCGACAGCCGAGTTGCTCCTGGCGATGGAAGATTCAGGCCCTTCCCTGGCCCGTGGCATCCTGACTGCACTCGAAGCACGCGTTCCTGAAATCCTCAACCGTGCGCACAGAATCGGGAACGAACGTGGATCCGAACTGGCTCTCCCGCGCCTGCGCAGTCAGCCGGCGACGCTTGATATGATCGTCCGGCGCGCATCCGAAGAAGCGGCGATGCTAGGCCACCGACAAGTCGGAACGGAGCATCTTCTCCTCGCGGTGTTATCTGCTCATGATGACCCGACAACGTGCGCACTCCGCGCAGCCGGCGTCACGCAGGACACAACGCGTGGAACGTTGCGACGACTTCTCGTATCATGGAACGACGATGGGTGCCCAAAAGCGCGGGTCAACGTGGCGTAGCGATGAGCGCAGCTATGGCCTGGATTTCAATCAACATACCGTGATGTAACTCGCCCGCCGGCACGATCGCGCGAGCCGGCCGATGCTCTCCCATTATGCGTGAATAAACCGCGTTGACTTTTCCCCACAAGCTCACGTCGGAGACATAAATCGTCATCTGCACCACGTGATCGAGACTCGTACCGGCGGCGATCAGTATCGCCGAGACGTTGGCAAGCGCGCGACCAGTCTGATCTTCGATAGTCCCGGGGGGCCGGGATGGATCCGTTGGATCGATAGGAAGTTGGCCCGAGACGAATACGAGATCACCGTGCACAACCGCCTGCGAATAGTGCCCTGCCGGTGTGGGGGCATTCGGGGTTGATACGAAATTCATTTCTCCTGGCTTGTGAAAGTGTTCACGTCCGAACCATTGCGCGATTCAATCAGCGCTGCCGTGAGGCGCACTGCTTCGTCAATCGTTACGCGTGCCGTGTTGAATTGCGCGTCGAACATCGTCGGATCCGTCCAAAGATGATGGTAGTAGCGCTGCACGTACGCGTGACGTTGTGCGTCTATTCGATGAGCGCTCGCAGCGGCTTCCGCGTCGGTGCCGCCATCACGAGCAACGATGCGCCGCACCCTGGATTCGATGGTTCCGGTCAGGCGGATCTGGACCGTCCCGGGCCGGTCTCGAAAGATGTACTGGGCCCCGTGCCCGACTATGATGACCGGCGGCGACTCGGCAGTTTCCGAGATCACAGCCTGGGCCGCCATCGCTATCGAATCTGGTGTCATCACGCCCGACGTTTCCACCTGCATGGTTGACTCGGGCGGGGCTATCAGGAGCGTCGACGCTATTCTCTCGAGCCAGCCCGGGGATTGTTCGTCCCGCCGGCGTACCACGCCTTCCCGAAGATTCAGCCGCTCCGCCACCAAACCTATTATTCCGTAGTCGAGCACCGGCCACCCAAGCCGCTCGCCGAGCTTCTTCGCGAAATCACTGCCGCCGGCGCCATACTCACGCGAAACGGTTACAAGGTCAATCGAGGGCTGCGGCATCCCGGTTCACTCCACGATCTGAAGGTCTTCCAGCAAACTATCGCTCTCGGGGCCGTCCGATAGCACTCTTGAAATAACCGGCGCCGCGGCCAACGCCAACCCGGGCGGTGTGCCAGCTTCGACTCTTGGTCCGGTTCATGCCAATACAGACCGCAGATTGTCCACCCTCAACGATTCGCAGCCGTAGTGGCCTGCGCGGGGAACACTAATGCGATCTCGTTCAATTCTCGTTTCAATCCTGGGCGTCACAGTACTCAACGCATGCGCGGTATCCACGCAGCAGGAAGTACAGATGGGACAGCAAGAGGCCCAGCAAATCTCGACTCAGCTCCCGCTGCTTCAGGATGCAACGGTCAACAACTACGTGAATCAGCTTGGCAACCGTATCGCCAAATTGACCTCGCGCGGTGATCTCGACTGGCACTTTGCCGTTGTCAACACGGATGTTGTAAACGCGTTCGCACTTCCCGGCGGTTACGTATACGTGAACCGCGGAGTACTGGAACACACGAGCAACATGTCGGAACTCGCGGGGGTCATGGGACATGAGATCGAACACGTAGTCTTGCGGCATTCGGTCAAGCAGATGGAACAACAGCAGGGTGCCAACGTCGGCCTATCGATCGCATGCGCACTGACCAATGTTTGCAATAGCCAGGTGACTCAAACGGTAGTCAACGTTGGCGCAACTGCCGTGTTCGCGAAGTTCAGTCGGGAAGATGAGGTCCAAGCGGACGAGGGCGGATTTCAAAACGTTGTTCGCGCCGGCATCAACCCGACCGGCATGCTCACCTTCTTCCAGAAACTCCTCGCAGAAGAACAGGCCGCGGGCGGCACCGGCAACACCGCGTCATGGTTTGCTGATCACCCCGGTACGCAGGACCGTATCGCTGACATCCAGCGTATGCTGAGCCAGATGCCAAGGTCCGAGCTGGCCAAGTTACAGACGGACGATCAGGGATTTCAGACGATGAAGCGCCGGCTCGCGCAGTTGCCCGCCGCGCCCAAGGCGGCGGCTCAGTAGCGGCTTTGCACTTAGGCGAGACGCCTTCGATTTGTACGGCGCGCAATGGTAAGTTTGGTACATGCCATGGCGCGCCGTTTTCATTCTCCCGACCGCCCTGTTTACCCTGGCTGGGCACTCCCGCCGGGCGGAAGCGCAAGCCGCGGACTCGCTTCCCACCGCTTTGGCGCAGAACGCCCCGCGCAGAGTCAGCACCGCCGCTGACGACTCTGTCCCGTACGTTCCCCTATCGCTCAGCCAGAAGGCGGATCTTTACGTCCATAGGACATACTCGGTCCGCGCGATACTCGGAGCCTCGTACGCCGCCGGTCTGGCACAATTGCGTCACACTCCGCAGGAGTGGGGTAGCGGAATAAGTGGCTACGCGCGACGAGATGCTGCCGCATATGGAGGTGGACTTGTTCGACGCACCGCTGAGTTCGGTTTCGTCGCACTGCTGCGCGAAGATCCTCGGCTCGAACGATCAACCCGCAGCGGCTTCTTCCCGCGAACAGAGGACGTTCTTCGCAACACCGTCACCGTGCGAACCGACGCTAACGGTCGACGATTGGCGTGGTCGCGTGCCGCCGCCGCGCTCGTCACCGGATTTGCCGTCAACAGTTGGGAGCCACCTCGAATGCACAGTACGCATCATGCGCTAATGCTTTCGCTCGCCGGTTTCCTGAGTTACGGAAGTGCAACGTTTACTCAGGAATTCACACCTGACGTGAAACGGTACATCTACAGAGGACTGCACATACATAACGAGCAAGGTAACGACACAAGTAGATGACGTAGTGTGACGTCCTCCGTCAGCGCCGTACGCTCTGCGAGCCGCACCGGGCGACACCGTAGTCCACTGGAAGCACGGTTTTACGTCTGCAGCATGTGCGCAAGTGATGCAACGCTACTACACGCATTTTGCAAGTCATCATCCGAAAGCGATCGAACAGCTGTTTTACACGTGCTAAAACAGGGAATTATGTCGTAAATCAGCGTGGTTTACCCCGGGCCGAGTCACATTTTCTCGACACTCTTATGTTGGCACAGAAACCGCATAGGTTCGTGATCGTACTCGCACAATCAATCGGTGTCCCAGTAGAGCCATCGATTGTTAAATTGATTTCGGAAGCTCCTTAGTAATTCCGTGGATCTTGAACCCCGGGGTAAATACATGCTGCGACGCTTTGTTGTAGTACGCGCCGCCACGAATGTGGTGTGCTGCAGATTCCTTGACGACGGTTTGTGATTTCCGTCGTTTGCGGACCGATGTCCGTCCTTCCATACGCCGTGGAATCGTGGACACCGGGTGCGCGCCCAAGCGTCATCAGGCGCGCGTTGCGCCGAGCGCAACCGATAACATACCCGTTGCTACTTCTCGGTTGCGGTGTGATGATCGCCAACACCGCTCCGCCATTTGTCTCTCCGCCAATTGCGATGTCTCCAGTTGTCGTCTTGGCGCCCACACTTTCGCAACGTCGCATGCAATTGCGAAGCGATACACTTGTCCGGATGCTTACGCGCAAGCACGTAGATTCCGCAACAGCATCGCAGTGGGCACGCGATTTCGTGGTGTACGGTGAGCAGGCACGCGTAAATCCCAGGATGCTCGTTGCAATCGCGTACGCGGAATCGGAGTTCAATCCGCGCGCTCGCAGTCAGGCCGGAGCAATCGGGTTGATGCAGATTCTTCCTGAACGCGATTCATGGCGCGAATACGAATCGCGCTGTGGCCGGATGACCGTCAGGAGCCTCCACAACCCGGAGGTGAACATCTGCTTCGGCGCCCACATTTATGGTGAATTCCTGAGCCGTCACCACGGCGACCGGGATCGCGCGCTCGCGGCCTACAACAATGGTACGGGGGAGATGAGCCCGTATCCCAGCCGAGTGTACAACAGTCTCGCATCATTGAGGGAATGACATGATCGGGGCCGTGCGGTCACGGAATCCCTTAAAGGTCAGCGCAGCAGGAGCCGATACTGAAGGAGATATCCTAAACTCGAGCCTCAACATGCACCCCCAGCAAGACAATCCGCTCGGCGAATTGATAACGCTCCCAGTGCTCCTGCTCGTCGCTCTTGCGGCCTGGGTCGTTTCGTTCATTTCCGGGAAGCCAGCGCACCCTTAGCTGGCTTACCTTTCGGGATGACCGAAAATGCGGACCTGCTCTCCTGGCTGACTGATCTGGACTCGCGTGGCCTCCAGGACACCCTGGGCATCCGATTCACAGAACTAACCCCTCAGCGCGTCACAGCGACCATGCCGGTCGACGTGCGGACCCGCCAGCCCTTCGGCCTTCTGCACGGAGGCGCGTCGGTTGCCCTTGCAGAGACCCTCGCGTCTGTTGGTGCGATATCGAACCTGGATCGAACCAGATTCGTGGCCGTGGGGGTTGAGATCAACGCCAACCACATACGGAGCAAGAGCGATGGCGTGGTGCGCGGCACCGCGACCCCAGTTCACATCGGTCGGTCCACGCACGTGTGGTCCATCGAGATCGTGGACGAGGAAGAGCGGATCATCTGCGTTTCCCGCTGCACGCTCGCCATAGTACCATTGCCGAAGGAAGCCTGGTAAACAGCAACCGGGCTGGGCAGCCACATCAATTAGTCGTTACCCAGCCCGGCTTCGCAACCGGCGTCTAACGTTGAAGACATCCGCCCTTACTGCTAACGGCCCCTTTTCGAAGTCTCCTTAACTACGTCGTCACTATCGCCCGACGGTTTGGCGCGCTTTTCATCGCGAGCGGCCGCGCCCACCGAGCTCCGACCAGCAGTCCTCGGCTCGAACGACCCACCCGCATCCTCGGCAATCTGTTGAGGCGTCCGGTGGCTGTTGCGTGGATATAGATCGAACATTTCCCTTCCCCTCCATTAAACTGTCCTGCGCGCCCTGATCTGCCACGCTTACGCCATATCAAAGGCAGATAGTGCGCCGCCGAATTGCCGCGCGCGCGATTAGTCGCAGGTAAAGAGTCGGCTCGCTTGCGACCCGACCAAATCACCCCCGGCTCCGCAACGGGTCGACGGTCCAGCGACGCTTGCGATCCAAATCAGGGGGCTGCATACTCATCACACACCTTCGCCCCGGTCGGCTGACAATGCGTCGCTATCGCCCGCTTCTGCTGCTCTCTGTGTACTTCAGTGCCAGCGTCCTCGCCGGCTGCTCGCCAAAGACTCCGACTCCGCCGGCGTCCCGAGCGAACCCGTTTTTTACCAAAAGCTCTCTCCCCTTCGAAGCTCCGCCGTTCGACAAGATCCAGAACGGCGATTATCAGCCAGCCATCGACTCGGGAATGAAAGCGCAACTCGCCGAAGTTCGGGCAATCGCGGACAATCCCGCGGCACCTACGCTTGAGAATACGTTCGTGGCGCTGGAGAAGTCGGGAGCATTGCTGAACCGAGTTTCCGCGGTGTTCAATGCGGTCTCTGGCGCCAACACGAACGATACGCTCCAGAAGCTTTCCGAACTTGAAGCGCCGAAGTTTGCCGCACAGAACGATGCGATCTTCCTCGACTCTGCCTTGTTCAGCCGCGTCGTGACGATCTACGATGCTCGAGACACACTCAAGCTGGATCCGGAATCCACACGACTCGTCGAGTGGGACTACCAGCGATTCGTTCACGCTGGCGCTCGGCTATCGGACGCAGACAAGGCCAAGCTTCAGGAGCTCAACAAGGAAGAGTCCAGCCTGAGCGCCGCGTTTACCAACCGGCTGCTTGGCGCGACCAAGGCTGGAGCGCTTGTGGTGGATGACTCCACCAAACTGGCGGGCTTCAACGCCAGCGCGATGCAGTCCAGCGCCAACGCCGCAACCGCTCGCGGGCTCACGGGCAAGTGGCTCATTCAGCTACAGAACACGACGCAACAGCCGTCGCTCCTCACGCTGAATGACCGCGCGACTCGGCAGCAGTTATTCAATGCCTCGTGGACGCGCGCGGAGAAAGGCGACTCCAACGACACACGCGAGACGATATCCAAACTTGCGCATTTGCGCGCGCAGAAGGCGCAGCTGCTCGGCTTCCCGAGTTATTCCGCGTGGGTTCTGGAAAACCAGATGGCGAAGAAACCAGCTACGGTCCTCAAATTCGTCCGCGATCTCGTTCCTGCCGCCACCGCCAAGGCCAGAGCGGAACGTGACGTAATCCAGGCGATGATCCGGAAGGACGGCGAATCATTCCAGCTCCAACCGTGGGATTGGGATCACTACGCGGACCAGGTGCGCAAGGCGCAGTTCGATCTCGACGAAAGTCAGGTCAAACCGTACTTCGAGCTTAATGACGTGCTCCAGAACGGCGTATTCTACGCGGCGAACCAACTGTACGGACTGACATTCAAGGAGCGCAAGGACATTCCGGTTTATCAGCCAGATGTGCGCGTGTTCGAAGTGTTCGACGCAGACGGCAAATCACTCGCGCTGTTCTATAGCGACTACTTCAAGCGCGACAACAAGAACGGCGGCGCGTGGATGGACAACTTCGTCCAGCAGTCGCGCCTCCTCGGACAGAAGCCGGTTATCTACAACGTTGCCAACTTTACCAAGCCGCCCGCCGGCGAGCCGGCGCTTCTGAGCTTTGATGATGTCACGACGATGTTCCACGAGTTCGGGCACGCATTGCACGGAATGTTCGGTGACCAGGAGTATGCCGGACTATCGGGCACAAACGTCGCGCGCGACTTTGTTGAATTTCCGTCGCAGTTCAACCAGCATTGGGCAATGGACCCCAAGGTCTTCGCTCACTATGCCAAAAACTACAAGACGGGTGCGCCCATGCCACAGGCGCTGGTAGACAAGATCAGGAAAGCAGCCACGTTCAATCAGGGATACGCCCTCACCGAGGCGATATCCGCCTCGCTGCTCGACATGTCGTGGCATACTCTTCCGGCGAGTGCACCGCTCGAAAACGTCGACACGTTCGAAGCACAATCGCTGAAGGACAATCACGTTGCTCTCGCGACCGTGCCGCCCCGGTACCGGTCGAGTTATTTCATGCACATCTGGGCCAACGGTTATGCGTCTGGTTACTACGCGTACCTCTGGACAGAAATGCTCGATGACGACGCGTTCGAGTGGTTCAAGGAGAACGGCGGACTGACGCGCGCCAACGGAGATCGATTCCGCTCGATGGTCCTCTCCCGCGGCAATACGGAGGATCTCGCGACCATGTATCGCAACTTCCGCGGGAAGGATCCGAGCGTCGATCCGATGCTGGAAGATCGCGGGCTCAAGCCGGGAGCGAAGTAGCGTTCTTCGTGCGAAGCTGACAACAACGCGGTCGGCGACTCAGCTGAGTCGCCGACCGCGTTGCGTCCGTGGACAGCTAGATGGGAGAGCCCACCTTCGGAATCGCACGACCGACGATAATCGTGATGTTGTCGGTACCGCCTCCATTCAGCGCATCCTGCAACAACTTCTCACACGCATCTCGCGCTGACGTCATTCCGGCCAGGCGCTCCGCGATTCGCGCATCCGACACATGCTTCGTCAGACCGTCGCTGCAAATCAGATGCGTGTTCTCCCATGCAGATTGAAGCCGAGTGACCACCGGCGCAGTCTGCTCACCACCGAGCGAACTCGACAGGATGTTGGCCCACGGAGAAGCCATCGCGGCGGGGCGAGTCATTACGCCCTGATCAATGAATTCCTGCGCCATCGTTTGGTCACGCGTGACCTGGGTGAGCACGCCATGCCGGTAGAGATAGTAACGCGAGTCTCCAACCTGAAGCAGATAGACCCATGGCCAGACACCGATCCACAATGTTAACGTCGTCGCCATGCCGCGGAAGTCGCTGTCTTCCTTTGAACGCTCGACGACCCGAGCGTGACTCCGCATCGCTGCTTCTTGCAGGAGATTGATAAAGTCGTCTGACTGCGCATCGGACTTGTAGTAGCACAGCGTGCTCTGCGTTACGTACTGCGTCACCTCTTCAAGTGCGACGCGGCTCGCCTCTTCACCTGCCATCTGGCCGCCAACCCCGTCGGCAACCATCGCGATCACGCCGACGCGTTCGTTGCACGCACTCAACTGCTCTGCTTCCGGAAGCGACGTGGAAAGTATGTCGAGATGCTTCCGAAGCGATCCAAGGAGAAAGTGGTCCTCGTTCGTCTTGCGAACGTTCCCCTTGTGGGTCAGTCCCCAGACATCTATTTCCTCGTCGAGCGGCTTACGCGGTACAGACGACTCGGTCATATCGGTCACGGCGGTGCCACCACTGGTGGAATTGTGAACACCCAATCTTCGGGAATTTATCCTTCCGCGTGCGCTCGCGCCGGCCTACAGCGGCTTGCTGATCGATACTTACTATATTATAGTCAATTATCTGAAGTTAGTACTATCAAAACGACCTGGGGTCACCCTGGACGCTGAAAACTCCACCTCCTTAATGCACGAAATTCTCGGAATCCATCACGTCACAGCCATTACCGGCACCGCTCAGGATAATCTGGATTTCTACACCCAAGTGCTTGGCCTGCGGTTGGTAAAGAAGTCCGTGAACCAGGATTCTCCAGACACCTATCACCTGTTTTTCGCGGACGCCAATGGAACGCCCGGAACAGATCTCACGTTCTTCCCATGGTCAGATTCTCCGCAAGTAAAAAATGGCATTGGCCTCGCGGTCGAGGTATCGCTCGCAATTCCAGCCGGCAGTGCATCATACTGGCGCAACCGACTGGCGCAGCTCGGCGTCGAGCTGACTGGCGAAGAAATGCGTCGGAGCGAACAGGCGATCATGCTGAACGACCCGTTCGGGCAGCCGCTGGCGCTTGTGGAGACAGCGGACGCGCGGGATTTCGCGCCATGGACGCGAAGCTCGGTTCCGGTTGAACACCAGATTCGCGGATTGCACGCCGTGCGATTGTGGGAGCGCGAGCTTACGCACACGCACGACTTCCTGCTGAATGTCCTGGGTTTCAAATCGATGGGCGAGGAATCGGGTTGGCATCGCTACGGCGTCGGCAACGGAGGTTCCGGAAAGCATCTCGACATTCGCGAGCTTCCGAGCGCCGAACGTGGGCGTTGGGGGGTCGGCGGCATCCACCATGTCGCGTGGCGAGTAAAGGACGACGACGCTGAGCTTGCATTGCGTGAACGGATTCACAACGCACATCGCCGACCGACCGAGGTTATCGACCGATTCTGGTTCCGCTCGGTTTACTTTCTGGAGCCCGGCGGAGTGCTCTTCGAGATCGCCACTGACGGTCCAGGATTCGCAATAGACGAGAGCGCCGACACGCTTGGAGAGCACCTGGTGCTCCCGCCCTGGCTTGAGCCCAATCGCGCCGAAATCGAAGCAGAACTACCCGTGCTTCGAGTTGAGACGCCGCAGATTTCCGCTCCGACGGCCACCTGACGGGCGGCAGAACCGAGCCGTTCCGAACCACTTGAACCTGAGCGGCGCGTTTCCATTCGCGCCGCTCAGGAAACGAACGGGCTCAACGGCGGCCGAGTTGCTGTTCGATAGTCTTGGTCAGGCTGCTCTCAACGTCGCCCGTGTGCTTCGTGGTGACAGTCTCAATCAGCATGATCCAGCATTCCTCATCGGCAACGGGGCTATGGAGAACGCCCTTTGGCACGATATGCATGTCGCCGGCCGAGAGATCCACGTTGCCCGTCTCGAATTGAATGCGCATTCGACCTTTGACCACGTAGAAGAGCTCGTCCTCGTCGTCGTGCTTGTGCCAGGTGAATTCACCCTTTAGCCGGGCAATTTTGACGTACTGGTCATTCACCTGTCCGATAACGGTGGGCGACCACAGCTCAGTCACACGCGCGAATTGTTGCTCGACGTTCATAATAGGGTTGAGCATAGCGACCGGAGTCGATTTCGTCTATTCTTCAAAGCGTATCCTCAGCGTAAATGTGAGGGCGGCTGTGCAAGCCGCGTTGAGCCATGCGCCGGCTTCAGCCAACCGCAATATTATACCGAACCGTGGCACTTAACGACGTAGCGTTTCCCACGCTCAGCGATACCCAGATCGCCATGCTCGCCCGGTTTGCCACAGTGCGCCGGTTCGCGGATGGCGAGTACTTATTCCAGGCTGGGCTCGTTCCCGTGGCATTCTTTGTAGTCCGCTCCGGGAAAGTCGAGATAATCGACAGCACCGGAGACCAGCCGCGGACGATCGCGGAGCATGGACCCGGAGAATTCACTGGCGATATCGACGTTCTGAGTGGCCGACGATCCGTCGTGAGCGCAGTCGCCCGAGGCGACACCGAAGTGCTGGAAGTTGCGCCGCCGGATATCGGGCGCCTCATCAGCGAGGACCAGGCCACTGGAGAGCTGATACTCCAAGCATTTATCGCTCGACGGGAGCAACTGATTGCGTCGGGATTTCAGGGAGTGCGCATTATCGGCTCCGGCCAGTCTCGCGACACCTACCGGATCCGCGATTTTCTTTCACGCAACCATGTACCGGTAACGTGGCGGGACGTCGACAACGACCCATCCGCTGTTGGGCTACTGCGCGACTTTGGAGTGGACGAGAGCGCCCTGCCGGTCGTGATGTGCGAGGGGCAGCCATTGCTGCGCAATCCCTCAACGCGCGATCTCGCGCTGGCCGTCGGGCTCAAGCAGCCGATCGGCGACACGGTCTACGATCTTGTAATCGTCGGTGCAGGTCCGGCAGGACTGGCGGCCGCAGTATACGGAGCCTCTGAAGGACTCAACACGCTGTTGATCGATTCGGAATCACCTGGTGGACAGGCAGGATCATCAAACAGCATCGAGAATTACCTGGGATTCCCTATGGGAATAACGGGCGCTGATCTAACGGGGCGGGCCACCCTTCAAGCACAGAAGTTCGGCGCGCGCATTTCAACGCCGTCGGCCGCGATCGCGCTCGGCGATGACGGCGCGCATCTCACCGTATCTCTCGAAGAAGGCGAATCGGCCTTCGCGAAGTGTGTACTGATTGCAACGGGCGCCGATTACCGCAGACTGGACGTGCCTGGTCGAGAACAGTACGAAGGATTGGGGGTCTACTATGTAGCCACTCCAACGGAGCTCGTGAGTTGCAACGGAGCCGACGTCATAATTGTGGGAGCTGGTAATTCAGCCGGCCAGGCCGCCCTGTTCCTCGCGCAGCACACCCGCCAGGTGATGATTCTGGTCCGCAACGACGACATTCGCCGAACGATGTCAAGTTATCTGGCAGATCGCATCGACGCAGCGCACAACGTCACTGTTCACTACACGACGCAAATCCGCGCGATGCGCGGCGGCGCGCGACTTGAACAGGTCGATATCGAGAACACAGCCACCGGCGTGAAGAGCACAATTGCGACGCCGGCCGTCTTCACGTTCATCGGCGCAATTCCACGCACAGAGTGGTTGCCACCCCAGATTGACACTGATCCGAAGGGTTTTATCTGCACCGGGCGCACGCTTGCCAACACACCTGGCTGGACGCGCAAACGTCAACCCTTCCTTCTCGAAACCAGCCAGCCTGGTGTATTCGCTGCCGGCGACGTCCGCCTCGGTTCCGCGAAGCGTGTTGCGGCGGCAGTCGGAGAGGGGTCGATGGTGGTTAAATTCGTGCACGAATATCTCGCCGAAGTTCACGAGGATGTTGCACTGGATGTCCAGGCAGATATTCCACTCACAACACGAGTTACGTTCGGTCGGTCGCGCGCGCGCGCCAGCAACAAGTAAGCAACGCGCGCGAGCCTAGCGCCCGCCTGGTCCCCAACTCCCGCCGAGCGCCTTGTACAGCTGGACTGTCGCGGCGAGATATTGCTGCTCGACTTGTACAAGATTCAATTGGGCGTTGAACAGACTCTGTTCCGCTGTCAACACCTCCAGATAGCTCGACACGCCGCTGGCATAGCGGCGTTCGGCGATCCCAGCGGCGATCGTAAGCGCGCGCGCCTGTGTTTGCTGGGCCACCAGCTGGTCACGGCCCAGTCTGACGCCAGCGAGTGCGTCGGCTGATTCGCGCAATGCCACGAGGACAGTCTGCTGGTATTGCGCCTTGGATTCGTCTGCGCGAGCGCGCGCCGCGCGCTGCTCGTTGAGCAGTCTACCGCCTGTGAAAAGTGGAAACGAGAGACCGGCCTGAACAGTGTAGATATCTCCCTGCCCCGAGAACAACTTGTTGAACTCCGGTCGCTGCGCCCCATACTCACCCGCAACGGTGATCGTTGGTAGCCGATTTGCGACCGCAACACCGATTCGTGCAAGTGAGGCTTGTAAATCGCGCTGTGCCCGCATCACATCAGGCCGACGCGCGATCAGCGCTCCAGGCAGCGAATCTGGCACCGTAACTGACTGAATCACGTCCTGAAGCGGCCGTCCACGTGGAATTTCACCCGGCGGTTCACCCAGCAACAACGAGAGTGCATTCTCCTGCTGCCTGCGCTGCAGTGCGAACTGCGCGAGTCGCGCTGCAGGATCGGCCACCTGTGCTTCGAATTGGCGAACGTCCAGCTCGGAAATCTGCCCCTGATCAAATCGTTTCTGCGCAAGAGCAAGCACCGCCTGCCCTGCCTCACGCGTCGACTCGGCGATTCGAATGCTTTCGTCCAGCTCACGAAGCTGCAAGTATTCGGTCGCGACATCACTTACAAGCGTCAGTTCTGTCGCGCGAGCATCTTCCTGCTCACTCTGCAGGTCGTAATTGGTCGCTTCAGCACCGCGCCGCAACCTACCCCAGAAATCAATTTCCCACGAAACATCTCCGGTCGCGCGAAGCGCGTCGTACTTGATCGGCGCGCCAGCACCAATTGCGATCTTGTTCCTGCTTGCGGTAGAATTGCCCGTAAGCTGCGGCAGAAGCGGGCCGATCGAAGCACCGTGGAGCGCCCTGTACTCGCGTATGCGAGCGTGCGCTACTTGTAGATCGCGATTGTTATCGATCGCAGTCTGAATGAGGGATATGAGCGTACTGTCGCGCAGTATGTCCGTCCACGCGAGCTTCTGTCCGGCAGTCAATTGCAGCTCGGCGGCGTGCGGCACCGGATTCGGCGATGGAGCGAGCTGCGAACGAGGGGCCGAATCAGGGCGATCCGCTGCGCGCGCGGCTGCCAGCGAGTCGTAGAAGCTGCGAGCACCAGGCGGGATCGCACTGTCGGACGTCTGCGCAACGGATGCAACCTTTGGCGCCACCGCTGTCGATGGCCCCACCGCACAGCCGCCAAGCAATGCGGTCGCACACATCGCACCAACCAGCTGCGAATTAATCCGTTTCACTTCTCAACCCTCCCATGGCCGGTCGGGTCCACTGCGTGACCGTCCCTGGTCGCTTCGCGCGTCACGGCGCGCTCGATCGCTGTGAAGAAAAGAGGTATGAAGAAGACGCCGACTGTTGTGGCAATGAGCATTCCCGCAAAGACGCCCGTTCCCAGCGAGTGCCGACTCGCCGCGCCGGCGCCACCCGCGATAACAAGAGGCGAAACACCAAGTATGAAGGCAAACGATGTCATGAGGATGGGTCGGAAGCGTTCTCTGGCCGCCTCGATGGCGGCATCGCGAATCGACATCCCGGAGCCATGCAGCTGGTTTGCGAACTCCACAATCAGAATCGCATTCTTGGCCGCGAGCCCCAACACAGCAAGCAACGCAACCTGGAAATAAATGTCGCTGGAAAGACCCCGCGCCCAGATTCCCAGATACGCGCCGAATACACCAAATGGCAACGCCAGTATGACGGCGAGTGGAATCGACCAGCTCTCGTACTGAGCGGCAAGCACGAGGAACACGAGTACCAGCGCGAGTGCGAGCACGATACCAGCCTGACCCGCGGAAGCTCGCTCCTGATAGGATTGACCGCTGTACGCGTAGCCGATCCCCTGGGATGCGTACTTGTCAGCGATCAGCTTCTCCACGTCGTCGAGCCCCTCGCCAGAGCTGTGCCCGGGTGCGATCGCGGCTGTCACTGTAGCGGCGGGAAATCCGTTGAAGCGAGTAAGCAGCGACGGAGCACCGCGTATTTCGGTGGTTGTGAGCGCCGACAAGGGCACCATGTCACCGCTCGTGCTCCGCACATAGAATCGACCGATGTCTTCAGGCCGCTGCCGGAACTGCTGCTGCGCCTCCGCCTGCACGCGATACGTCCGTCCGTACAGATTGAAGTCGTTGATGTACAAATTCGACAGCATCGTCTGAAGCGTGGAAAAGATCGTTGCCGTATTGACTCCGCGAGACTCCGCGGCGTCCTGGTTGACCGTCACATACACCTCGGGGACGTCGGTTCGAAGATTGACGTTCGGGTTTTGTAGCGCGGGCATCTTTCTCAGGTCCGCCATGAAGTTCTGCACGTTGGCAGCGAAGGCATTGTAATCCGTCCCCGTTCGCTGCTGCAGATTGGCTTCAATGCCCGCCGTGATTCCGATTCCAGGAATCTCGGGGAAATTGAAACCATAGGCAATCGCGCCCTTCAACCCGAACAGCTGCCCATTCACGCGCTGCAGAATCGCGTCGACACCGTCCTGACTGCCCCGCTCGCCCCACGGTTTGAGACTTGCAAAGATCACCGCTGAGTTTGTCTGCTGAGACTGGGAAAGAATGTCCAGTCCAACCAGCACAAGCACGTTCTGAACACCGGGTTCCTTGCGAACGATTCCTTCGATCTGTTGTACAACCGCTTCCGTACGCTGCATCGATGCGGCGTCGGGCAACTGCACCGAAATAGCGAAGTAGCCCTTATCCTCGCTTGGCAGAAAGCTGGTCGGGACAACGCGCCAGAGGAGGAAAAGAACCAGGACCAGACCAGCAAAAACTCCGAACCATATCTTCGGCCGATCCAGTACATGGCCCGCCGCGCTGACGTACCGTTTTGTCAGCCTGGAGAAGCCCTGATTGAACCAGTTATAGAAGCGATTGTCCGTCTCTTCCGACGGCTTCTTGAGCATGACTGCGCAGAGCGCGGGCGTCAGTGTCAACGCGACGACGCCCGACAGCACAACGGAGATCACGATCGTAATCGCGAATTGCTTGTACATCGTACCCGTTATTCCACCGATCAGCGCGACCGGTATGAACACCGAGCAGAGCACAAACACGATCGCCACGAGCGCACCCGCGACCTGATGCATGGCCTTGTTCGCCGCGACACGCGCTGATACGTGTTCGTCGGCCATGATGCGTTCCACGTTCTCGATAACGACGATGGCGTCGTCCACGACTATACCTATGGCGAGAACCATCGCAAACAGGGTCAGCGTGTTGATCGTGAAGCCGAGAAACTGCAAACCAAGAAACGTGCCGACGATGCTGACCGGAACGGCCAGCACCGGAATAAGAGTCGCGCGCCAGCTCTGAAGGAACACGAAGACCACGAGCGTAACGAGGATCATCGCTTCGGCCAGCGTCTTTACCACTTCCTTGATCGACTCCGTGATGAACGGGGTGGTGTCGAACGGAATTACCAACTGCACGCCGGGTGGCACCGACTTGGCCAACTCCTTCACTCGCGCCGAAATCGCCTTTTCGACATCAAGGTTGTTCGCACCTGGCCGCGCGTACACCAGCATCAGCGCCGTCGCTTTGCCGTTCAGGCGACCCACCGCATCGTAGCCCTGCGAGCCAAGGTGCACGCGCGCAATGTCGCTCATGCGTACAATCGAACCGTCGGGCCGAGCGCGGACGATGATATTGCCGAATTCTGCGGGCGTTGTCAGGCGACCACCGGTTACGACCGGGAGGGTCAGTTGCGTTCCAGCTGGCGACGGCTCGCGCCCAATTCGACCAGCCGGCTTCGTTGAGTTTTGAGCCTGAACGGCCGCCGCGACATCGTCCACCGTGATGCCGAGTTGTGCCATGCGTTCTGGATCCAGACTCAGCAACATCGAAAAATCGAGACTACCGAATGTCGTCGCCGCCCCGACTCCTGGTATGCGCTTGATCTCGTCTTCGAGATATAGCTTGGAGTAGTTGCTGAGATACGACGCATCGAAGCGCGGGTCCTTCGATGTAAGCGCGATACCGAGCAGGATATCCGGATTCGCCTTCGTGATGGTGATACCGAGCTGACGTACCGACGCCGGTAGTTGAGGCAGCGCAAGATTGACAGCGTTTTGCACGTCGACTGCAGCGAGATCCTGATCGCGTGAGATGTCGAACGTGAGCGCAAGATTCATCGTCCCGGCGCTCGAGTTGGACGACTTGTAGTAAAGCAAGCCATTCAGACCGGATAACTGCTGCTCGATCGGAGCCGCAACCGAAGTCGCGACATCCTGAGCGCTCGCACCCGGGTATACCGCCGCCACCTGAATCGACGGAGGCGTGATCTGCGGGTACCGATTTACCGGGAGTGACAGCATCGCGAAGATGCCGAGCAGCGCAATAACGATCGAGATTACTCCAGCGAGTACTGGGCGCTGGACAAAGAAGTACAATCGCGCAGCCGGTTCCGGATGCGCCGGTACAGAATCCGCTGCGACGGAATCTGGCGTTACGGGATCCGGCACGTTCGGTTCGCTCATCGAGTCGAATCCCTGGCCGGAGTCGCGGGTGCGCCATTCGCCTGCGGCGCACCAGTCACTGTCGAATCAACAAGCGCGGTCGGGTGCACAGTCGCCCCGGGTCCGGTCTTCTGAACGCCATCGACGATGACATTCTCGCCAGCCGCCAGCCCCTTGGTGATGAGCCAGTTGTCCCCGGTCCACGTAGTCGCCGTCACTTCGCGCGCTGCCACTTTGTTATCTGCACCGACTACATACACCAATGAACGACCCATCTGCTGCAACACGGCGCGCTGAGGAATCAGAATTGCGTCCGCGCGAATCAGTCCGCGAACGGTCACGTGTACGAACTGTCCCGGCAACAGAATGTGGCGTGAATTCTCGAATTGCGCCCGGTATTCCTGGGTGCCTGTCTGCGGGTCCACCACAGGGTCTACGTAGCCGATGCGGCCCTCGGTTGGGAACGTGCTGCTGTCGGGCAAGGTTACCTGGATCCGTGCGCTCCCGCCCGGCGCAATCGCGCGAGCGAAGTCGGGATTCCGCCGCCATTCCGCCTGCTGCTCCGCCGACGGGCGGAACGTCACGTATATCGGATCCAGCACATCGATTGTCGTCAGCAGATCAGTCGGCCCGGTAACGCGAGCGCCCACGTCCAGAAGTGTCCGTTCGACCTGGCCCGCGATCTGAGCGCGCACGACCGTTTCGCTCAGGTTCTTCTGAGCCGCATCCACGCCACCGCGCGCGTCTTCGACTGAAGCATGCGCGGCCTTCAACTGCGCATCGGCGTTATCGACGTCCTGCTTCGCAACCGCGTTTCCGGGAAGCAAAGCGTGCAGCCGCTCGGCAACCGTCTCTGCGTTCGCGAGCGTCGCCTGCGCGGATGCGAGCTTCGCCTTGGCACTCCGCCATTCGGCGTCAGTCGTTGTCGGATCTATGCGATAAAGCACCTCGCCCGCCGAGACGTGAGATCCCTCGACGAAAGGCCGAGACAGTATGACGCCACTCGCGAGCGCGCGAACCTGCACACTTCGAAACGCTCGAACCTGCCCGGTGAACTGGAGATTGTCTTCCACAGTGGTTGGCTTGACCTTGAGAACCGAGACTTCGGAAGGCGGCATCGAAGGTGGCGCAGCTGGCTTGGAACAGGCAACTATCAGTGTCGCCGAGCATGCGCCGGCGAGGCATAGACGAAATGTGTGCATTCTGAATTGGTGGAATTTCACGGGCGCGGCTATGTGCGCGCGCCAAGGATCGGAATCTCGCGCGGTCACTTTCCCATCCCGCGCGCACCTTCGGCTAATTGCATACCATGAACGGCGGGAAGCATCACTTTTTACCGGGACAACACAGTTTTCTCACACGCCGCGAAGAATCTTTCGAATGTCCGGAGACAGGATTCGAGGTCTTCCGTCGCTACGTCCGCCAACAGTTGAGTGCGCACTTCCTGAATGATCGGAGTGACTCGGAGGAGTAGGGCGGTACCAGCGTCGGTCAGATGAAGTGTCCTGGCACGCTGGTCGTCGGGATCGGTCCGTCGCACGACCAGATCGCTGCTTTCAAGCTGGTCAATGAGCCGTACAACGCTTGGCCCCTCGATGTCGAGCCGTTCTGCAAGATCGCGCTGTCGTATTCCGCCAATCGTGCCGATGGAGACAAGTGCCGACGCTAGTGACCGCGAAATTCCGAACGAAGTCAGCTCGTCGTCGTACCGGCGACGAAGTTTCTCCCGCAGGGGGCAGATCGCGGCGACAAAGTCGCGTTCCAGCTCGGCACGTCTTGAAGCTTCCCGACCATTCAATGTCATCGGGGTGAATAGATAGCTAGCTATCTACTAAAACGGTAGTGGCCTTGCGCGCGGTCCCCGACCGGACAGAAAGCGCCGGATTGGGCCGGAGGTGCTACAGGTCCAACTACTGAAGCGCCGCGGGCTTCGCCGTCGCCACCGGTTTGAGCACCGGGAGGTAGATATCGAAGGTCGTTCCCTCGCGAAGCTGCGAGCTCACATCGATGTAACCACCGAACTGGCGGATGATCCCATAAGCGGTTGGCAAGCCGAGTCCCGTTCCCTTGCCCGTCTCCTTCGTCGTGAAGAACGGCTCGAATACGCGCAATCGGGTGACATCATCCATACCGCAGCCATTGTCGGTGATTGAAAGCAGGACGTACGGACCGGCTGTAGCGTCCGGATGACTGCGCACAAACGCGTCATCGACGACGCAGCTTTGCGTGGAGAAGCGAATCTCTCCGCCGTCCGACATCGCATCGCGTGCGTTCACGGCCATATTCACGATCACCTGCTCGAGCTGACTCATGTCCGCGGCGATCAAATCAATCTCGTCGGCGAGGTCCATTACTACAACTATTTCGTCACCCACCATCCTGCAGAGAATGCGCTTTAGCTCGAGCAAACACGCATTCAGATCCACGGCGGTGATCTGGAGCACCTGCTTTCGGCTAAACGCTAGAAGTTGTCGGGTGAGCATCGACGCGCGCGTCGCTGCATCCCGAATCGTATCAACATCGACGCGGCGCGCGTCACCATCGGGTAGGCTCTCAATCAGAAATTCCGAGCAACCCTGGATCACAGTCAGGACATTGTTGAAATCGTGTGCGACGCCCGCAGCGAGTTGACCGACGGCCTCCATCTTCTGCGCGTGCCTGAGCTGAGCTTCGAGTTCTCTCTGCTTGGTAAGATCGCGGGCAATACCGAAGACTCCGACGATCTCACCGTCCACGACCACTGGCACACCGGTGACATTGACTTCGACTCGGCGACCGCTTTTGTTTTCAAACGCGAGATCGCGGCTCGTTGCCAAGCCTGCCATGCTTTGATTGAACAGGCTGACAGCCTTGTCGCGTTGATCGGGGGCGACAAGGCTTTCGAAGGGCTTGCCGAGTATTTCTTCGGGTGTGTAGCCCGACACTAATTCGCCCATCGTGTTGGCGCTCTCGAATCTGCCGCCCGTATCGAGCGAGAAGACTGCGTCCGGATGAAACTCGAAAAGCGAGCGATAGCGATTCTCACTTGCTTCCAATCTCTGCGCAGCGTGTCGCGCTGCTGTGGCGTCGAGCAACAAGCCGTCCCAAATCGTTGTACCGTCAGGCAGGCTTTGCGGTTTCGCAGCGCCGTCGATCCATTTTATCTCACCGTTGACAATTATTCGGCCGGCCCAGCGCCACGGCGCGCGCTGAGCCAACGCACTCGCCATGCTCGCGTCGAAACGCGGCCGATCATCGGGGTGCACGACGTCGAAGACATACCGCGGATCCGCCATAAGCGTTGCCGCGCTGACCCCGTAGATTTCCGCGGCGCCGTCGCTGACGTATGCAAATGACGTTCGGCCGTCGGGCTCGCGCCGAGATTGATATACCATGCCTGGGACGTTCGCCGCCATGCGGGCGAAACGTTCGTCGCTCGCACGTAACGCATCCTCATTGCGTTTGGCGTCGGTAATGTCCTCCACAACCGCGACGAAGGCTTCCAGGTTTCCAGATGCGTCGCGTATCGCCGAGATCACAACACGGGCCCACATCGTTGCACCATTTGCTTGCCGATATCTTTTCTCAACCGCATGCGACCCCTTCTCGCCAGCAGTCATCCCGCGGAGATAGTCTACCTGGTCGGCTCGATCCTCGGGCAGTGTGATATCGGCAGCTGTCATTCCGGATAATTCGGCTTCGCTATAGCCGATCATTTTGCAGAACGCGGGGTTCGTTTTGAGAAACCGCCCCGCGGGATCGGTCATGGTCATCCCGACCGCGGCATAGTCATGAAGCGCCCTGAGTTCGGAATCCGTACGTCTGCTCATCGTGACGTCACGCGCTGCGGCGTAGATGAATCCATTCGCATCGGCGGCGGAAGCCTGCCAGGCGAGCCACCGGTATTCTCCATTCGTGCAGCGCCAGCGGTACTCGCTCGGATGGGAGCTGTCTGATCCTGCCCGATCAGCCAGCGCACGTGTCGCGCGGCCCTGATCATCGGGATGGAAGAATTCGAGGAACGGCCGGGAGATCAACTCAAACGGTTCCCATCCCAACGTTACACGGAAAGCGGGATTTACGTGATGGATGATCCCATCAGTGCCGACGACGCAAAACAGATCCAGCGAACGGGCGAAAAATCGCTGGAGAAAATCATCCGAACCGTGCGTGGCTATCGCTGTGTCTTGAATACGGGACTCCACTCCAAGGAGACGATCGGGCGCCTCACGGGCAACGGCAACTGCTCCACTGGAATGACAGGATATCGGCGGTCGAAGCCGCGCAGAGTAAATGCCCGGAATACTTGGCCGGCAACGCGATGATTCTACCGAGGCCAGAGCCATCCGAACGTGAGCGCTGTGATGCCGGCGTAGATCAACCCGTCGAGCGTAGCCTTGAGCGTCACGCTCCACGCGCGTCGATACCAGATCGACATCTGCCACAGGGCAAAAGCGTAGGCTATGAAAGCGGTGGTGGATGAGAAGCGCAGCACCTCGCCGTAGGGCAACCCCGAGGGCACTGCGTGGACAGTCACGTAGGCCGCGAAAATGCTTGCCGCGATACAATAGACCAACCAGAGACCAAGATTGCGGCCCATTGACCACGGCGCGTTTGGCATCACCGTCATTACTATATTCGGACCCTCAAGCACCTTTTTCGAGAACTCTGGGGATTTCATGTCCTCGCCGCTCGCTGGCCGAGGCATGGAGTAATCGCCCGGTGGAATGGCGAACGGTCTGAGGGCATCGCGAACTTGCGTTTCGCCCGGAACGGTGGAATAATCGCCCCGGTGCCAGAGGGGTCCCATATGGATCGCCGCACTAGCGAAAAACACCAGCAACGCAGCGAGGAGGATTGGAAGCCAGAGTGCGAAAATTCCAGTCATAGCGAGCTCCGTGAGTGATGACCGAGAGGTACCGCCGTGGTATAATTCAGACGGCTTGCTGTGATGATGCCCTTCCGATAGTGACCAAGAGGATCGTACGCGGGAGCCGTCATGACACGGCAACCTGCTCACTGCTCCACCAAGAGGATGGCAGAGAATGAACCGAAACGTGTTAAAGATGCATTCGCCGCTCACGCACCGCTGGATGACCCTGACAGTCAGCGTCGCGATAATCGCTTCGACAGCGTGCTCCAGCTCCGCGTCGAGTCCAACCGGAGTAGCGTGCACCACGAATATCGTTCCCGGCCTGTCGATTACGGTGGCGAACGCCTCCACCGGAGCTCAGATTATCGACAGCGCGGCGGTATCCATAACGGACGGCGGTTACACGGAGTCGTACACTCTTGGTGGCCAGCCCGGGGGCGTGATCTCTGCCGCCAACGAACGTCCCGGCACGTACAACATCTCAGTCCGGAAACCGCAGTTCGCACCATACGATACCGCTGGCGTAACGGTTACGAAAGACGCGTGTCATGTGCAGACGGTGCAGGTAGTCGCGAAGCTCCAGCCTCTTGCAAGTTCATGACGCATGGTGCTCGCCGAACGACCATTGAAGCCTGCGATTGAACATGCCTCCACCTTGAATAACTGACGGCCACGCTCGCATGTCCGAAAACGGCGAGCGGGCCGTATTGAAGTGCCTAACTTACGGTGTAGGGGGAGAACATGAGCAGCACACACACCGTCTTCGATTCACCGATCGGCTCACTTACGCTCGTCGCCTACGACGGGATTCTGTCCGGGGTCTACTTCCCCGCGCATTCCCGTCTCCCTGACCCTGCAACGTTCGGAACTCGGGTGCATACTGGTTTCGATGCTGCGTCGGAGCAACTCGATGAGTATTTCCGCGGGGAGCGCACCGAGTTTGATCTGCCAATCGCTCCACGTGGGACCGTATTCCAACTAAGTGTGTGGAATCTGCTGCGACAAATACCGTACGGCGAGACGCGGTCTTACGGAACGTTGGCGCGCGAGTTGGGCAACGTGTCGCTTGCGCGTGAAGTCGGCGCCGCAAATGCGCGAAATCCGCTCAGCGTGATAGTGCCGTGCCATCGGGTCGTGGGGGCGGATGGCCGCCTGGTGGGCTACGCCGGCGGGCTTGAGCGGAAGCGGTTTCTACTTGATCTCGAAGCGAAATCTACCGGGAGCCAGCTGCTGATCGGCAGCGTTGTCTGGCGGAGCAGTAGCGATCCCGGAAAGCGGGGCTCCCTCCGCAACGCATTTGCGGCGGAGTGGAGCCACGCCGATCACTTCCGGAGAGGCTCGTGGTCGTAGCTGATAACACGTGTCAGCTTCCACATTCCGTCTTTGTTCTGCCAGATGTGGGTAAACTTCGCCTCGCCGAAGTCGTCGTCGATTCCCGGATGCGTAAAACGGTGCACGCCGATCTCGACCGCGCCGTAACCTTTCAGCGGATACACCTCCAGCGTCCCGGGAACCAGCGTGCGATGCACCTTGCCGCAGATATTGTTCTTGATCGAGGCGAGAAAAACCGGTTTCCCTACCGACAACCCGGTCTTGTCGTGATAAAACTCCAGATCGTCCGCGACCATCTCGCCCAGAGTCTTCAAATCGCAACTGTTGTAGGCATCGAACAATTTGGTGTCGATTGCCGACACCGTCTGATACAGCGCGTCGGGCCCAGCCGCGGCCTTCGCAGCGGGAGCCTGCGCCACTGACGCAGCGGGCAGAGCAAGCAGCGTCAGCACCAAAGCGACGATCAACGCAGGTAGCTTCTTCATAGGGCTTTTCAATTTTTCTGAACGTGGAAATGGGGTCCGGGATGTGCGCGCGTGCTGCACAGCGTTCCAACGGGATGGTTCCCGATGTTCCGAGCGTTTGCGTGAGGACGAACAGTGGAGTTGGATCGGCAACCGTGTATGAGACTCCGCGCGTTTCATAACGGTTGCCAATAGGCTTCGTCCTACGAGGTCGGTGAGCCCGGCTCA
>JBDTAZ010000186.1:0-6454 GCA_039924325.1 Gemmatimonadaceae bacterium | reverse complement strand
AGATGTCCGCCCGATGATCCACGAGCGGATCATTGGCCGCCTGCTCCGGTGCCATGTACGCAGCAGTCCCCAGGGCGATACCGCTGAGGGCGAGCGTCGGCTCGACAGCTGCCTCGCTGACGGCGCGAGCCACGCCAAAATCGGTGACCATCGCGTGGCGGCCGGCAAGCAGAACATTGTCCGGCTTGATGTCGAGGTGGACGATCCCATGCTGGTGTGCGTGTGCCAGTGCCTCGCAGATGTCCCGGAGGATGCGCACGGCATCCGCGATCGGCAGTGGCCCATCACGCTCGAGCAGCTCGCGGAGCGAATGCCCCGCTTCGTACGGCATGACGTAATACAGTATTGAACTTCCCGCAGTGTCACCCTCGGCATCCGCAGGCTCTGCTGCTATCTCGCCGGAATCGTAGAGCGGCACGACATTCGGGTGACGCAGCCGCGCGGCGATTTCGATCTCCTTCAGGAAGCGCGTTCGGCCTAGCGCGGCGCTCAATTCGGGGCGCACAGCTTTTACCGCCACGTCTCGTCCGTGCTTCAGGTCCCGCGCGACGTACACGATGGCCATCCCCCCTCGGCCGGCCTCGCGCAGAATCTGGTAGCGCCCCGCGACCAGTTCCGGGAGAAGCGGCGTATCGTCGTCCAGGATAGCGGCAAACCGGTCGGCGGCTGGTCGGTCCAGTAGTGGGTAGGTCTGCTCACACTCCGCCACAAAGCGCTCGAGCTCTGCCTGCAGGGTCGCATCGCCCCCACTCAACTTCAAGACGAGTGTGCCACGCTGATCTGGGCTGGCAGCCAGCACTTCGTCGATGAGTGGCCCGAGCCGTTGCCACTCGTCTGGCGATGGCGGCGGTTCGCCGGTCATGGGAATCCCGGAGTCGCTGATGACTCGAGCGCGCGCCGCAGTAGCATCCGCGCTTTGGCCCAATCGCGTTCCACCGTTCGTACCGTAACGCCGAGCGCCAGCGCAATCTCCTCTTCGGACAAGCCCCCGAAAAACCGACACTCGACCACGCGAGCGAGGCGCGGCTCCAGTTCGGCGAGCCACACCAATGCCTCGTCAAGCTGCAGAAGCGCCTCGGGTTGATCGGCGACTGCGATTGTGTCTTCCGTTAGCGTGATGCGACCGTGCGTTCCGCCACGTTTCAGCCGTTGCAAAGCCTTGGCGCGATCGACAAGCACATGGCGCATCGCCAGCGCGGCGAGCGCAAGCAAGTGCGCGCGGTCATGCACCCCTGGGTGGGATTTACCGATGACCTTGAGATACGCCTCGTGGACGAGTCCGGTCGTTTCGAGAGTCCCGCCGTTTGCTCGTCGGGTGATCTGCCAGTGGGCGATGGCGCGCAGTTCCGGGTAAAGCAGAGGCACGAGCTGGTCGAGCGACTCGCGGCTGCCGCTCCGCAGACCAGCGATACCTGGCGCCCGCTGCGGTGGTCCGCTGAGGTGCTTCGAAGAGCTGTCGGACTCCGCCAAGAGACCCTCTCGCCACAGGCGATGTCGGGATTCGGCGCGTCCCGTCGTGATAGAAGGGGAAAGCCAGAGATCCCCCCGCGCTGCACGCCAATATACGGATGTTCAATCCGGTAGGCCAGCGCGATGCCTCATCACACCTGACGCTGGAGAACTTGATGAAACCGGAAGCATCCCCTCGGACTGTGGAGGTCGTATGCGCGTAGGTAAATGGGCTGTTCTGATTACCGGAGTCATCGCCGCGCTGTCTACCTCTACTCGCGCCAACGCCCAGATCTGGACCGCCATTATGAATGATGGCGCGCCACTCGCCGCAAACGGTTCCCCCGGGACCGGTCTCGCGACTGTGTCACTTTCCGGATCAATGCTCACGGTCGACATGAGCTTCTCTGGTCTTGTTGGAACGACCACAGCGTCACACATCCACTGCTGCACCGCCGCGCCGTTCACTGGGACCGCTGGGGTCGCAACCCCCGTTCCGACCTTCCCGTTGTTCCCGCTTGGCGTGCAGTCGGGTTCATACAACCAAATTTTCGATCTGATGCTTGCGAGCTCGTACAATCCTGCATTCATCACGGCGAATGGTGGGAGCGTAGACGCGGCCCGTGCTGCATTGGTTGAAGGGATGAATTCGGGCAACGCGTACGCGACCATCCACACCACGACGAATCCAGCCGGCGAGATCGCTGGCTACTTCGTCACGACCACACCGGAGCCCGGCAGCGCGCTGCTGCTTACTCCAGGGCTCATCGCGCTTGCCGGTGTCGTACGCCGGCGACGAACGCTTGGTGGAAACGGCATGGGATGAATAACTGTCTTGGACGTTAAGCAGTAACGAGGTTGTAGTCGACCCGCCGCGACGCACTCGTCGGCGGGTCGCCCCATTCGTAGCGATACGATCTTTCTCATACTGGCGCTCACCCGGAAAATGCAATCATCGATCGGTCGTCACCTCGAAGCGTGGGCGATGCTCCCGCTCGTCGCGCTCACACTCTTTGGCGCGTGCAGTGACTCAACGCCAACGGGTCCCGTGGGTCCCGTGCTGGTAAACTCGGCGGCTTTCGTATCCGTTGTCACCACAGGTACGAACCTCGACTCCGACGGGTACGTGTTGAGCGTGGAATTCGGCGCTGTCAAGCCAACGCAGGTGCACGCAAACGACTCGGTTGAATTCAAGGGGCTGGAGTTCCACGAACAGTCGGTAACACTAAGTGGGATAGCACCAAATTGCACAACGGATACGCTAACCAAGACGTTGGTGCCCGAAGCTCCAGAGCTTCACTCAACAACGAGTTTCACGATCTCCTGCTTCGCACAATCGGTTCCGCCCAATTCCGCAGGGACGCAGCTTCTCTTCGTACGCCAAGGGAAGATCTATCGCACAACGATCGGAAGCTCCAGCGTTACTGCGTTGACTACCGGTGAGGAACCGACCTGGTCGCCGGACGGGACGAGAATCGCGTTCGTTCGCGGACTGGATACCTACGTGATGGACGAAAACGGCGCGAATGAGCGCGTCGTCGCAACGAGGTCTGGTCCCTCACGCACAAGTGAGTTTTCGAGCGAGTTGGCGCCAGCGTGGTCGCCGGACGGTAGCCGACTCGCTCTCTATTCTGAAGACACGATCGCGATCGTCAAAGTGGATGGTATTGCCCCCGTGGCCAACGTGGCGCCGCCCACGTCCTGTTGGTCGGACGTTGAGGGATCACCGACCTGGGCACCGGATGGAAAGCACATCGTACTCGCAAGCGACTGCTACCCGAATTGGGCCGAATTCTCGGTTATCGATGTCGTAAGTGACACCAACGGATCGAGTATTTCGAATTTTGGGGTGCAGCTGTTGTATGGCACACAACCAGCATGGTCGCCCGACGGCAGCAGCATCGCCTTGGTTGTAGATGACCTTCACAATGCTGACGCTCTAGCTCGCATTGCCTTGATAGATCCCGACGGTTCCCACGAGCGCACATTAGTGAGTAATCGTAGCCACTCGCGACTAGCATGGTCACCGGATGGGAAGACGATCGCATACGCTAATACATGCTCGCACTACAAGTGTCCGTCCGCAATACTGTATGTGACCGCCGACGGCAAGCAAAACGGAATGCTAATCGATGATGCGCACAGCCCGTCGTGGCACAACTGACTCACTCCGACGACAGGAGCCTAGCCATGCAATCTTCAATCACGCAATCGTCGACACGTCGCCCCATTCGGAGTGGTGCCATTCTAATCCTAGTGGCACTCGCCTTCGCTGGCGGTTGCAGTGACAGCCACCCGCTCGCACCAGAGTTGCCTCCTCCACCGCCAACTCCGACGGAGACGGTTCTCGTAACAATCGCAACGACGGGTGCGAACCCGGATTCCGATGGATATCTGCTGACTCTGCACAGCGAGGTGGACATCCCGGTTGATTCGTTGGTACAGGCAAACAGCTCGATTAGGCTGACACACCTGTCGTTTAGCACACATCACTGGCTAACGCTCGCGGAGGTAGCCCCAAACTGCACTCCCGATAGTTCGTTCAAGTCTATTGGCGAGATGTTGCCCGGCAACAGCGCGGTCGTACCGATGAATTTTACAATCACCTGCGTAGGGTCTTCCGTGCCGGCCAACTCCGTGGGGACGCGGCTTCTCTTCGTACGCCGGGGGGAGATCTACCGCATCACTCTCGGTAGTTCGAGCGTCACCGCTTTGACAACTGGCGAGGAGCCGACGTGGTCGCCGGACGGAAACCGCATCGCGTTCATGCGCGCGGGCAACGTCTACGTGATGGACCAGGACGGTGCGCACGAGCGCCTCGTCGCAACTGGATCGCTCGGCTCTACCAGGATGCACTCTGACGACGGGCTGGCACCAGCGTGGTCACCCGACGGTAGCCGATTGGCTCTTTATTCCGACTCCACGATCGTGATCATCGCAGTGGACAGCGTAGTAGTGCCAAAACAACTCGGGACTCCTACGTTCGGGCTCACCTCCGCACCGTCGTGGTCGCCCGATGGGAAGCACATCGCATTCACAAGTGCGTACTACTACCGGGATCCTGTATTACAAGTCCTGGTTGGCGATGTTGCCGTCGGCGGATTGAGCATATCCAATTACAAAACACTGTTTGACGATAGCAATGCCGCGCAACCTGCATGGTCGCCGAACGGCAGCAGCATTGCCGTCGTCATCTGCGGCGAGAATGCCGACAGCACATGCGATGGAGATGGCCACATTGCCATGATGAACCCCGACGGCTCACAGATGAGCAACCTGGTGAGCAGCCGCGGGTTCTCACGACCGGCGTGGTCACCAGACGGAACGGCGATAGCCTACGCCAACACTTGCTCGGTCGACAACTGTCCTTCCGCGATCCTGTACGTCAGCACGGACGGCAAGCAAAACGGAGTGCTCGTCAATGATGCGCACAGCCCATCCTGGCACCGATGATGCGCGCGTGCCTTACGCTCTGCTCGTGCGTCACCCATCACGGTCGCGGAATCCGCTCCGAGGCTGCGGGAAACGCCGGGGCGGGATAGGGCCCGATCAGGTCCACTGTGTACACACTCGCCCAGAAATCGGGAGGCCCGTCGCTCTCGGGGACCTTGTTCACCGCTGGCTTCAGACCGTACTTGAGATACGCGGCGATCGCATACAATTCCTTGTCCGACATGTAGCGCCAAGCGGGCCACGGCATCGGTGGCGCAATATAGCGTGGCCTCTTCGGGAAATTCCCAACTCCCGGCGTGCCCGATGTGATATCTACGTCCGGCGTGTCCTCGGGTCGCAATCCGTAGCGTAGCGCGTTGAATACCTGACGCTCACTGAATCGTCCCAATCCCGTTTCGTTATCCGGCGTCAGGTTGCGCGGTCGCGTGATATAGCATGGTTGTGCGCCAGGCGTCGTAGCGCATGCGCCAACCGGAAATGCCTGGTCCGGCGTTTTCATTCCCGCGAGCCAGTCGAGAGATTCGGGGCTCGCGCCGCCGTGGCAGCCAGAGCAGTCGTGGCTCAGTACCAGTGTGCGTCCGAGCAGAATCTGGTCATACGATGCCTGCACGTTCTGTGTCGACGCGAATTCGGAACGACCACTCGCACGAGGCGTTGCCGGACTTGGATGAACACAGCCGAACACCGTACTCATTGTTACTGTCAAACCCAGATAACGACGTGCGGAGCGAAAGGTTCGCGTCATCTATTCTCCTTGCGGGGGTTACTTCACTTCGAGTACCGCCATCATTCCGTTGTCTTCGTGTGCGAGGATGTGGCAGTGGAACATCCACTTGCCGGGATAATCAGAATACTTGACGATGAACCTCATAGTCTCGTGTTTGGGAACATTCACCACGTCGTTCCAGCTCCGGTAGGGCTCGGGCACACCGTTTCGATCGAGTACCTGAAACTGAAAACCGTGGAGGTGAAACGGGTGATCCATACCAACGATGTTTTCCACTTGCCAAATTTCCGTCGCACCCAGCTTTGCATGCACGTCGACGCGATCCATGTCCATCAGTTGGCCGTTGATGAGCCCCTGGCTAAAGACGATCAAATGCGTGACTGTCGCTTTGTTCGTGTCCAGCGCGGGAATTGGACGAAGCACGATTGGAATCGAAACAGGCGCGATCTGTGGCGCATTGCTCACGCTCAGTGAGAGCAACGCGTGCGGCACGTTCCAGTCCGCGGGTCGCGTTTGCGGCATGTAGCGGTCGTATGGAAGCGTCTGTAGCTGCGTCTGACTACCAGGCGATCCGGTTCCGCGCACTAGTAATTCGACGCGTCCCGCGCTTGGCACCAGAATTTCGTTCACCTCGCGCGGGTGCTCGAACAACCCTCCATCGCTTCCGACGTGTAGCAGTGTCTGTCCCGGAATCGCGAGGCGATACACTCGTGATGCTGACGCATTGATCACGCGCCAGCGTTGCACTTCACCACTACGGATGGTCAGCGTTGGCATGACCGTGCCGTTGACGAACAACACATTACCCTCGCGTCCGTTTTCTTC
>JBDTAZ010000185.1:0-6795 GCA_039924325.1 Gemmatimonadaceae bacterium | reverse complement strand
AGTGCGATCCGGCACTGACGAGTGCGATCCGGGGATGACGACAGCTACGCCGCGATAACGATTTTCGGCTCCCGCAATGACGATCCTCGCCCGCGGGGAACGACGAACCCGCTTAGGCCGCGGTCGTCCCGAAATCGTAACCTGGCACGGAGATTCTCGGAATCTCCTGGCCGATCACGCGCTCGATCGTGCGGACCATCGCGATTTCGTCGGGCGACATCAGCGTATACGCGTCGCCACTCGAGTCCGCCCGTCCCGTCCGACCAATGCGATGCACGTAATCTTCAGGTTCCTGCGGTACGTCGAAGTTGATGACGTGCGTGATGCCCGAGACGTCCAGCCCGCGCTGCGCAACGTCCGTCGCAACCAGGACCCGTATCGTGCCGTCCTTGAAATCATCCAGTGCGCGCGTGCGTTCCTTCTGCGTTTTGTCGCCGTGCATCGCGGTAGCCTCGATTCCGGCCTGCCGCAGATCCCGCACAACGCGATCGGCGCCGTGCTTGGTGCGCGTGAAAATGAGCACCGAATCCATCGCCTTGTCTTTCAGAAGCTCAGTGAGCAATTGTGTCTTGCGCACCCGAGGAACAGGATAAACAGCGTGGGTCACACCAACCGCCGCCATCGAACGCCGCCCAACCTGAATTACCTGAGGCTTCCGCAGATACTTCCGCGATAGCGCTTCGACTTCGGGAGGCATGGTCGCACTGAACAGCATCGTCTGCCGGTACTTCGGAATCGCGCTTACAATCCTGTTGATCTGCGGTGCGAAGCCCATGTCCAACATCCGGTCGGCCTCGTCGAGCACAAGAATCTCCAGATCGTCGAATACGACATTCTGGCGCTCGAGATGGTCCAGCAGCCGTCCGGGGGTCGCGATCACAATGTCGATCCCCTTCCGCAACGCCTTGGTCTGCGGTTCGAGAGCCACGCCGCCATACACGGCAAGTGTCCTCAATCCCGAGTGCTCGGCGTACTTTCGGAAATTTTCCTCTACCTGGACGCACAGCTCGCGAGTCGGCGTCAGGATCAACGCTCGAGATCGACGCGGGCCGCCCTTCAACTGGTTGAGGATTGGCAGCGCAAACGCTGCGGTCTTTCCGGTTCCGGTCTGCGCGAGGCCAATCAAATCTCGGCCTTCTAGCGCCAGCGGGATCGCCAGGGCCTGGATTGGCGTCGGATGGGTGTATCCAGCGTCCTTTACCGATTGCAGTACATCAGGGTGTAGCCCGAGGTCTGCGAATGTGAGGTCGGTAGCCTCTACCTTCGTTTCTAAACTCATTTTGATACTATAAACCTAACGGATCAAGGCCAGGATTGCGCCGATCACCGCCTCCGGGGCCTCCTCCGGGACCACGTGGCCACAGTTCTCGATGACCGTCAGCGTCGCATTTGGAAGGACTTCCGCATACCGCCTAACCCACCTCCGGACCACAAGATTGTCCCTTCTTCCGTCCAGAATTGCGGTCGGCGCCGATATATCTCCGAAGCCAAGGTCAGACCCAGCGCTCCACTCGAAATAGTGCAGCAGATTCGACATCGCCCCCACAAATCCCGGGAACTGGGTCGGAGCCCAGTATTCGTCAATGTCTCGCTCAGTCGGCCGATAGAGCGATCCGTACGCCGCGGCGAAAACCAGCGCTATCATCCAGCGGCGGACGACGTATGGCAGCAGTGGAGAGAGGAAGCGTGGCGTAAGGGACCTGAGAACACGAAGATCCAACTCTGTTCCAAACCCGGCTGGCGCCAGAAGTGCGAGCCCGCTCACGCGTTCCGGCGCGAGCACGGCAACGCGAGCACTGATCGGTGCACCCATGGAATGACCTGCGAGCACGCACCGCGCGATTCCGAGCGCGTCCATTGATTTCAGCACACACTCTGCCAGAGCGTCCAGCAAGTAAGGCTTGCTATCGGTCGGTTTGCTGGACAGGCCGTGACCAGGCAAATCGATGGCGACGGCTCGCATCCCAAGATCAGCGAGCAGTGGCATGAGCCGGCGAAAGGAATACAGCGAGCAGGCCCAGCCATGAACGCAGAACACGATTCGTTCAGCCGATGGGTCGCCGCACTCAACGACGCGAATGTTCAGCGCCTTGTCCGACACGGTTAACGCAAGAAAGCTGTGTCTGAATCGCGCATCACCCGCCGGAAACATTTCTTCCGGCGGGATACGTCCGGTAATCAGACCAGCTTGATTTTCCAACCCAGCAGACGAGCGATCAGTCCAATTCTGAAAGTCACGTCACTCCATCGTGCGTCACCCTCAAGGTCAGATTCGAGTGGGAACTTGGGCCACGCATACGGATTGGCGGTCACGGGGCTCATCGAACCCTTGTTGTGAGGTCGCCACACGCGATCACGCCCACAATCATCCACGAAACGCTCAAACATCTTCAGCCACGTTTCGTTTCGCTTGAGGAAACCAAGTCGGGCCATGATCTCGAGCCACGTAAGCGCGAAGGGAATGTCGGATTCCACGACGTTCTTGTTGTGGAGCTGGTCGCCCATCACGAGGTGCGGCTGGGCAATGATTTCCTTGCCATACATCTGCACCGCTTCCTGCGTCGGCTTCGGCAGCGACAGATACTGGTAGAGTCGCTCCATCTCCGGATAGTGTTCGCTCCGGAAAATGGGCATCTGCGAAACCGTCATCAGCACGAAGATCGACGGAGGTGACGCATTCTCTGCCAGCACGTGCCGATTACCAATACGCACCCATGGTTTCTCAGCGAGCGGAGAATCCAGGAATGCATCGATACGTTCTACTGCGCGCCGAGCCGCACCGCGAAGACGAGGGTCTGCTTCGTAACCGGCGTGAGCGAGTGCGGCTGACGCCGCTTCGCGCAGGATCTGGCGCCCGCGCAACGCGATGTCCGGTCGCTTGGCCCCGGCGCGCAACTCGTACAGGTAGTGCGGGTCGGTGTCTTCGGATAGCAGTCGGAACAGCGGCCTGCGAGCTTGCGCGAGTGGTGGAGAATCCCGATCCCATCCGTATTCAAGCAGCCGTTCCACGGCCGGAATCGTTCCAAGACCAGTTACGCCTCCCTTGCCCGCCTTCGGCAGAGATAGCATTCGCCCGTCCCACGTGCCATCCAGCGACTGCGATACCGCGATCTGCAGCGCGTACGGTGACGCAAGCGCTAGCGACTCCATTTGCTGACTGGTTCGCAACTGCGCAACGTCAACGAACGACCGGTATTGAATCGGCGGGGCTGCATGGTCCAGCAACCAGTTGAGCGGAAACTCCAGCGTTGGTTCGCTGGATTCTGGCTGGGTAGCTTCGGCTTCCTGGGCGGCGGACGTCGGCTCGGCCATACGCGCTCACGATTTTAGGTTTGCGGCCGTGGTTCACCCGGTCAGTTCTGCCAGAAAAGCCCGAAGGAATTCACGCCGTGGTGTTGGCGGCGGGCTGGTGCCGTGTTATGGGCCTCAATTCTCCAGAGACATCCCGCGCGCCAATTATAGCGCTTTTTTCCGCAAATACTAGGGGGTGTTGGTCTATGTCCTTATACGGCAATGACTTACACGACTATAAAGATGTTACCTAGATTCCAAAGCGTCCAGCGTATAGCTGCTTCCGGGGTTCCACAGAATCCAGCTGTAGAAGCCGTTGTCATAACCGGCCTTTATCTGCGCGCGGACCTGTGCAGCGCCATATGCGGGCGGACCAAGCGTGAAGTCCTGATACCACGGAACCACTTTCCCGGCGCCGCTGATGCCCGCACTTCGTTTTTTTACATCCGTGAGCGCACGCGCGATCGTGGCATACGGGTGTGCGTTGGGATTGGCGAGTCCGTACGTCCCGGTCGCAAAGTGCGATGGATAAACCATCGGTAGCACTTCGTCGGCGCGATCGACGAACATCTCCCATCGCTGGCCGATTCCCATGTCCGTCGTATCCGTCGCTGTCAATCCGAATACATCGATCGTCATTGGCATGCCGATCAGCTTGAGCGAGTCGCGAACGACGCCGAGTTGGTCTCGAATCACCTGCGCGCGGGTACGACCGTGTTCAAGTGGGAACGTTGCTTCGCGAATCAATCGCGGGTCGTCCGGGAAACGCACATAATCGAACTGCACCGAGCTAAACCCGACTGCGTGCGCCTCGCGCGCAAGATCGATTGCGTACTGCCAGACCGCAGGTTGCGTCGGATCAAGCCACGGATGCCCACTCTTGTCCAGCCACGGCTTGCCGTCCTGTCTGCGCTTTATCGCCCATTCCAGCTTCTTGCCGGCGAGCAGCGGATCCTTCGCGACAACAATGCGCGCAATCGGATAGATGTGCAGTGCACGCATGGAATCGAGCAACGCCGTGAGCCGTCGCGTCGACATTGGACGGTTCGTATCCGCGCCTATCGCTTCCGCGAGTGGAACGCGCGACTTGTACAGTACAAGGCCGCGATCGTCCTTCACATCTATTACCAAAGCATTTATCTCCGTACGCCTGGCGACGGCGATCAGCTTCCAGATCTTGTTGCCAATCGCGGCCCATCGATTCACATAAAGTCCGCGCAGCGTATCCGGTCGCGCGACATAGGTGATTGGGTGCCGCCCAGAGTCGGCTGAGGCTTCAACTGTCGCCGGCGCAACTCGATGCGACGAAGATGCTCCGGCAACGGACGCGGGAGACGGCTTCCCGCGTTCACCGCATGCGGCAACGGTCACAACAACAGCGAGTCCACACGCGGATAATGCTACACGCACGGACCTTATTGCTTTTTGTTTTACCTGCGCGGCCAGCGAGTCAACGGCGCAGCGGCGCCGTTCAGTTATCACGCCGTAGAACTCTCGCCATTTCATCCTGCGCATACAACACGGCGTCAACTTCCTTGCCGATGGCGACAGCCTGCTCCGCGACCTGCGTCACGCTCTCGTATGATCGGGTGCCAGTCGAAAGGCGCCCGACGTCCATGCGAAGCTGACGCATTGCCGAGATCGCGCGATTCAACTTTTCATCCGCAGCCGCACGACGCGTCCGCATTTCGCGCAACGACACTCGCTGACGGCGAAGCTGCACCAGACGCCGCACTCTTCCCTCGCTGGCTTCTTCCTGCAGGGGATTGGCTTCGGCCTCAATCTCCGTGATCTCGCGCTCGATCGCCTCACCCATTCCTGGCACGTTGGCGCGATCCATGTTGTCGATCGCCGTGGCAAGCTGCTCGATCCGACCGTACAATGAATCCGCCGATGACGCGACGTCGGGAACCAGTCGGCGTTCGTCGTCGGGCAGCGCGTTCATCATTCGCTGTATGTCTGCACGCGCTGCCGCTGCTTCCTGCACGGCGGGGAATCGTGCCGCGACTTCCGGAGAGATCGGATGATCGAATCCGGTGAGCCCTTGCGTCGCTCCGCCCTGCATGCTGCCTGGCATCGGAGAAAAACTTGTCAGACCGCCACCGTCGCGCAGGCGAGCGCGCAGGCGTTCGCGCGCGATCTCACGCTTCTGAGGGTCGAACAACGCGCGCGCATCATCGATGCGCTCGTTTACTACGTCCGCGAATAGGGCATCGCGCGGCTGACGGAATACGTCGCGCCAGTCGTAGCCACGATTCCACAACTTGGAATATCCCACTGCGATCGATGCTCCCCAAATCGCGTCGATAAAGAAGAATGAGTGGTCGCCAAATATTCCAAGCGGTATGAACGCGGCACTCACAGCCAGCCAGGTGATGACCTTCTTGCGATATGTGCGCACCGCGGGGGCTTCCCATCGCGCCATCTCGACGCCGCGCGACGGATTGTACATCGGCCGAACTGGAGTCGGATTGCGCGCCATCGACGGACGCTGCGAACCTTCTGGCTGTCGCGGCTGGTATGGCGATCCGCTCGGAATGCCGATAGTCGACTGCGGCCGGCCGTTCAACGCATCGACCATCGCGGATGCGGTCGGGAATCTCTCGCTCGGCTCCTTCGCCATGCAGCGCATGATTATCGCGGCAAGATCTTCCGGAACACCGGCAACGCGCTCACTGATTGGTCTTGGCTGTTCGGTGAGATGCTTCACGAACATGCCGGGAGTGTTCGAAGCGACGAAAGGCAAATCGCCGGACAACATCTGATATCCAACAATACCAAGCGAATAGATATCGCTTCGGCCGTCGACGCTGCGATCACCTGCACATTGCTCAGGCGACATGTACGCCGGAGTTCCAATCGCGAGTCCAGTCGTCGTCAGACGCGTGTCGTTGCCCTCACTCACTGCGCGCGCGATGCCGAAATCGGTAACCATCGCGCGCCCAGTGTCGGTATCGAGCAAAATATTGTCTGGCTTGATGTCGCGGTGCACCACGTTGCGCGCGTTTGCATACGCCAGAGCATCCGCAACTTCGCACAGGATCCTGCGTACTTCGTCTGCGCCCATTGGTCCGGTCTGACGAAGACGCTGTCCAATAGTGTCACCGTTCACGTATCCCATGATGAAGAAGACGAGATTATCGGCTTCCTCGACGGTATAGATGGGGACGATGGATGGATGACTCAGTTGCGCGGACGTTTCGGCCTCGCGCAAAAAGCGCGACCGAATGTCCGGGCGATACGCCAGGTCCGGCGGAAGTAGCTTTATTGCAACGAGTCGTTTGAGGCGGCGGTCGCGAGCACGATAAACAATGCCCATCCCACCACGGCCAATTTCCTTGTCCAACTCGTAGTTAGCCTCCAAGACGCGACCTAATTGTGCGCGAAGCGCATCATCAGGCCGGTTTGGCAGACCTTCGGGCTCGGTCATCCGTCAGACCGGCATGCTACCATAAAGAATCCTGCCGTGCTGGCGTGGAACTTGGAGCGCGGAATATGCAATTT
>JBDTAZ010000184.1:0-2891 GCA_039924325.1 Gemmatimonadaceae bacterium | reverse complement strand
CTCGCGCTCTCGAATGTGAGTTTCGACATTCGGTCGGGCACGTGTCACGCGATCTGTGGGGAAAATGGTGCGGGGAAGAGTACGTTGGGGAAGATTCTCTCCGGGTTGCAGAAGCCTGACGACGGTGAGATTCGGCTTGACGGCGATACCGTAAGCTTCGAGGATCCTCGCGATGCGCTTGCTTCTGGTGTTGCGATGGTGCATCAGGAGCTGGCATTTTGCGAGAATCTTACGGTTGGGGAGAATCTGTGCCTCGGCCAGTTGCCGCGCCGTTTTGGTTTTGTACAGCGTGACGTCGTGAATGCACGAGCGCGCGAGCTTCTCGCAGCGATCGGTGCGCCCATCGATCCGGCGCGCCAGATGGATACGCTCACTGTTGCGGAGCAGCAACTCGTGCAGATTGCGTGCGCTGTTGGCGCGGCGGCGAAGGTGGTTGTATTCGATGAGCCGACGAGCAGTCTTGGCGCCGATGACGCGGAGCGTTTATTCACGCTGATTGACAATCTCAAGGCACGTGGCGTGACGATCATCTATGTATCGCACCGGATGAAGGAGATTCATCGGCTGTGCGACGATATTACGGTTCTGCGCGACGGTCGCCATGTTGCGACGCGACCGGCCAGCGAGCTGGATGAGGCTGCGCTCATTCAATTGATGATTGGACGGAAGCTGGAGCAATATTTTCCGGCATCGGCAGCTGAGGAACGGGGCGATGAACGATTGCGCGTCGAGCGGCTCTCACGTGGTGCAGCATTCCAGGACGTTTCGTTCACGTTGCACGCTGGCGAGGTGCTCGGAATTGCGGGGTTGATCGGCGCGGGACGCTCCGAGATTGCGCAGTCGATATTCGGATTGGAGCCGGCGACGCGCGGCACGGTTTGGGTTCGGGGCAAGCGAGTGGAAATTCGGTCGGCTCGAGATGCCGTGCGCCTGCGGATTGGATTTGTTCCCGAGGATCGAAAGAAGCAGGGACTCGTTCTACCAATGCGTACCGGCGAGAACAGCACGTTGCCAACACTGCAACAGTTCGCGCGATTCGGCTGGATCGACAACGGGCGCGAGGATGCAGTGGTTAGCCGATTGTTCGAGCGGCTCCGCGTGCGTGCGAAACCGGATGCTGTGACCGCGGAGTTGTCGGGCGGCAATCAACAAAAGCTTGTAATGGCCAAGTGGCTTGCCGCTGAATGCGACATTCTCATACTCGACGAGCCGACGCGTGGCGTTGATGTCGGCGCGAAGGCGGAACTGCACGCGTGGATTGATGAGCTCGCCACGCAGGGGTGCGCGGTGCTGCTGATTTCGAGCGAGCTGCCTGAGCTGATCAACCTGTCGACGCGCATCCTCGTGCTCCGGAACGGACGCCTGGTTGGTGAGGTTACCCGTGCCAACGCGACGCAGGAAGGGCTGTTGCGACTGATGACCGGGACGGCGGCGACGGTTCTACCCGCAGCATAGGGATGAGCTGAAGGCCGTAGCCCTCGCTTGCCCAATTGGTCGTTTTGGAACGCGGCGCCTTCCCAAAATCAGTACAAAGCTCAGTAGATAGCCCCCACCTGTCCGGTAAGCGCTTCTTGACAAGATCGGGAAGCCTAGCTAGATAGGTATCGTGCCGAAGAACAAGAACGATATCCTCCAGGGCACGCTCGCCCTTCTCGTCCTCAAGGCAATTGCCGCGCAGGGACAGATGCACGGCTACGCGATCACCGCGCATATCCAGCGCGTGTCCGCGGACTTGCTGCGTGTCGAAGAGGGGTCGCTCTACCCCGCGCTCCACCGGATGGCGCAGGACGGCTGGTTGAGCGCAGAGTGGGGGACAACTGAGAAAAATCGGCAGGCACGGTTCTATACAATCACCGCCGCTGGCAAAAAACAGCTCGCGCTCGAAGAAGAGAGCTGGTTTCGGCTACGTGACGGAGTTCAGCGAGTACTGCGTTACGCCTGATCGTCTTCCGATCACCGTCGTCCGATCATCGTCGCTAGTCGCTAGTCATATCTATTCCAGAGAGTCGGCCCATGTCCTGGTTCGCTCGCATCCGCAATGTTTTTGGTTCGGGTCAGCTCTCCGATGATCTCGATCGTGAGCTGTCCTTTCATCTCGCAGAGAAAGCAGACGATCTCGTAGCGCATGGGATGAACCCCGAGGTGGCCCGACGCGAGGCGCGGAAACGATTCGGCAACTACGGCCTGCAGAAGGAGACAACGCGAGATCGAGACATCTTCCGCTGGCTTGAGACTCTGCTCGGCGACCTTCGCTACGCAATCCGAACTCTCCGTTCCGCCCCGGGGTTCGCGCTCGTCGCGATTCTATCTCTGGCGCTCGGCATCGGTGCGAACACCGCGATCTTCTCGCTCATCAATGCGGTGATGTTAAAGTCGCTGCCGGTGAGTCATCCCGAAGAGTTGGTGATGGTACTGCGTGACAGCAGCCAGACGGCTACCAATCCTATCTGGGAGTACATCCGCGATCACCAGAATGTGTTCTCGCATGCACTTGCGTACAGTGCGGCTGATTTCAATCTCGCCAGCGCGGGTCAGGCGCGACGCATTACGGGCGATTGGGTCAGCGGTGACTTCTTCCCTGCACTTGGTGTGCGAGCGGTACTGGGACGCACTTTGCTGCCGAGTGACGACGTGCGTGGCTGTCCGGCGGTTGCGACGATCAGCGACTCGTTTTGGAGATCGGAGTACGGCGGCAGCGAAGGCGTGATTGGCAAGACCGCGCGGCTTGATGGTCATCCATTCCAGATCGTCGGCGTTGTTGGTCCGGGATTCTCGGGACTGGACGTGGGCGTGCATGCGCAGATCTACACACCGCTCTGCGCAAAGACGATCATCAACGGCAATGATCAATGGATCGACGCGCGTAGCAGCTGGTACTTGCACGTCGTCGG
>JBDTAZ010000183.1:0-6392 GCA_039924325.1 Gemmatimonadaceae bacterium | reverse complement strand
CCAGGGAGAAGATGCCACTCGCGGAGGTACTCGACATCGTTCGTGAAGTGGCAGATGCACTCGCCTTCGCGCACCGATGCAACATCGTTCACCGTGACGTGAAGCCGGAGAACATTCTGTTTGTCGCCGGTCATGCGATTGTCGGGGATTTCGGCATTGCGCGCGCGATCGAGGCGGTAGCCGAGGAAAGACTGACGCTCGCCGGCTTCGGCGTGGGCACGCCGGAATATGTGAGTCCGGAGCAGGCATTCGGCGAAACGAATATCGACGGACGCAGCGACGTGTACAGTCTTGCTTGTGTCGCGTACGAGATGCTCGCTGGAGTGCCACCGCATACGGGCGGGTCTGCCGCTGCCGTCCTGCACCACAAAACAACGCAGGCGATGCCGTCGCTTGCTGCAACGCGGCCAGATCTTGGGCTGGCGGCATGCGATGTGGTGCTGGAGCGCGCAATGTCGATCGAGCCTGCCGACCGGTTCACCTCTGCGGTTGCATTCGCGGGTGCGCTGCGCGAGGCGGCCACGGGAGCTCAAGCCAATGTCGCCGCGCCGCGCGCGAATACGGGAGCGTCGATTGTAGTATTGCCGTTCGCGAACGTGGGAGCCGGCAACGATGACGATTACCTGAGTGACGGCATCACTGACGAGCTGACGTACGCGCTCGGTCGACTGCCCGGGCTCCGTGTCGTTGCACGTACGTCGGCGTTCAGTTTCAAGGACAAAGCGGACGACGTACGCGTGATCGGCCAGAAGCTTTCGGTGCAGCACGTCCTCGAAGGTACGCTGCGTCGCGCGGGCAATCGGCTGCGGATCACCGCAAGGCTTGTGGACGCGACGACTGGTTACGACGCGTGGACCGAGCGCTATGACCGCGACTTTACAGATGTGTTCGCCGTACAGGACGACATTACGAGTGCGATCGCGCAGGCAATGCGAGTGGAGCTATTGCATGAGCCTCGCGATCACGTCCAGACGTCGCAGCATAACGTGATCGCGTACGAGCGGTTCCTTGAAGCCAGGTTCCAGTGGAATCGGCGTACCGAGACCGGCACCTCCAAGAGCGTGTCACTGTTGCGCGAAGTAATCGAGCTGGATCCTGTATTCATAGCTGCGCGTGCGGCCCTTGCGGAATCTTACATCACGCTCGCGATCTACGGACAGATGGCGCCGGGCGAAGCGATGCCACCGGCGCTGGAAGCCGCCGAGCACGCGTTGCGTGCCGATCCGCTGCAACCGAACGCGCTTGCCGCGCGAGGTTCTGTCCGCGCGATGTACGAATGGAAGTGGGAGACCGCGGAGACGGATTTCAAGCGTGCGGTCGCGTCGGATCCGCAGACACCCACGGTGTATCAGTGGTACGCTATGCACCTGCTCGTACCGTTGCAGCGATTCGAGGACGCGCGTGCACAGCTCGCGACTGCTCGGCGGATTGATCCACTATCATCGGTGGTCGCTTCGAGCTGGGCGCTGTGTCATTACTTCGAAGGCGACTATGCACGCGCGATCGCCGAGCAGGAGGAATTGCTCAAGCGCGATCCGACGTTTGGGATGGCGCACTTTTTCATTGGGCAGGCAGCGATCGCGGCGGGCGAGCCCGATCGTGCGTTGGAGCACCTGCATCTTGCATCGACGCTAGTTGGCGAAACGCCGGAGATTATCGCGACGATTGGTGTTGCGTCGGCGGCAGCGGGCGATGCGCGGACAGCGCGAGATGTACTGGACGCGCTTGAGCAGCACGAGCGGAGCGGTTACGTCTCACCTGTGCTGCAGGCTCAGATCCACGCCGCGTTGGGCGACACGGATGCCGCGCTGGATGCACTGGATCGAGCGCGAGCGTTACGCGCGACGGATCTGGTGTGGATCAGTGTAAGGCCCACGTTCGACGTATTGAGACTGCATCCGCGATTCAACAATCTGATTCAGAACGTGGGGCTCGCGTCTCAGGTGGCCGCCGACCTGCGTTGACTGAGTTGCAGTTCACTTCGGATTGTGCGTCCCGACGCGATCGTCGCCGTCACCGATATACAGATTCAGCTCTCAATTTCGCTTTCGCTTCGCGCTCTTCCTCCATCTGCTCGTCGCGCGCGAACGCGTCACGGAGTCGGAGCGAATGTCCGAGCTGGTAGGGGACGGAAGTGACAACCACATTGGACTTGAAAAGAAATGCGGTGCGGATGTAAAGCGCCGTCTTGTTGTGCAACAGGTGCTCCCACCAGCGTCGCGGCACAATTTCCGGGACGACGACCGTGACGAGTTCGCCGGGGTGACTGAGTGAGAGTGAGTCGACGTAGTTCACGATCGGCCGCACCACGGAACGGTAGGGCGAATCCAGAACGATCAAATTGACGCCGATGTCCCAAGTTTCCCACTCAAGGTTGAGTTTCTGGGTCGTGATCGGGTCGACGTTCACGGCGAGCGCGCGCACGTCGTCGGAGATCGCGGTCGCGTAGGACAATGCACCGGCTACGGCCTTGGTGATCCCAGCGACGGGCACGACTACAGTATGGTGCAGCACAAGCACGGGCGACACTCCGTCAAACGCGATCTCCGTAGCAAATGCGTCGTAGTGAGTCTTGATGCTGGTGAGAAACCAGATGATGATCGGGATTATGAGAACTATGATCCAGCCGCCAGCGGTGAACTTGGTGAGGACCTGTACAATTGATACGATCCCGGTGGCAACCGCGCCGAGTCCGTTCAATCCGGCGCGCCAGCGCCAGCCCGCTTCCTTGCTGCGGAACCAGTGAACGACCATGCCAGCTTGCGACAGCGTGAAGCAGACAAACACGCCTATGGCGTAGAGTGGGACAAGGGCGGTGGTGTCGCCGCGAAACGCCGTGACCAGGAGTATCGCGACCGCGGCCAGCATGATGATACCGTTTGAAAATGCGAGCCTGTCACCGCGTGCGGCAAATTGCCGTGGCATGAAGCGATCGGTAGCGAGGATTCCGGAGAGGCGTGGGAAGTCGGCGAACGCAGTGTTCGCCGCTAGGACGAGCACAGCGAAGGTCGAGTATTGAAGGATGTAGTACGCCGCGCCGTAGCCGAGTATTCGGTGACCGAGCTGTGATAGTACGGTCTCCTGCGCAGTATGCATGACCATGTAGTGCTTGTCGAGAAACGCTACTCCAAGCACGAAGGTCGCGAGTATGAGTACCATGGACACAAGAGTCCTCGACGCGTTCTTCTGCGCAGGCGCCTTGAACGCCTGTATCCCATTCGAGATCGCCTCTGTTCCCGTCATTGCCGAGCATCCTTCCGCGAAGCCGCGCAGGAGCAGGTAGAAGAGTGCGAATCCCGTGAGGTCCGTTGCGGTCCCGTGCAATCGCGCAGAAACCGGATCGACCTTGGGAACGTGTACGATTGCGACCGGCAACTCGTGTCCGGTCCACGCGCGCCAGGCGCCGATACAGATGAGCGCGACCATCATCGCGATGAAGGCGTAAGTCGGGGCGCTGAACACCGCTCCCGACTCGCGCACCCCGCGCAGATTGATGACCGTGAGCAGGATTATCGAGCCCGTGCAGATCGCGATCGTGTGCGGAACGAGGCTGGGATAGGCGGACGTCATCGCGGCGACGCCGGACGATATCGACACCGCTACGGTGAGGATGTAGTCCGTTAGCAGGGCGGATGCGGCGATGAGACCCGGCATAACCCCCAGGTTTTCTCTTGCGACAGTGTACGAGCCGCCCCCGTTCGGGTAGGCAAAGATTGTCTGCCTGTACGAAAGCCCCACGAGAAGCAGCAGCCCGACGATGACCAGCGAGATCGGGACGACGTAGCCGATGGCTATGACACCGATCGACCCTCCCAGAACGAAGAGGATCTGATCGGTCGCGTAGGCTACCGATGAGATTGCATCCGACGAGAGAACTGCTAGTGCCGTTTTTTTATTGAGTCTTTCGTGTTCAAGCCGCTCGGTGGCGAGCGGTCGGCCGACGAGCAAGCGCTTTGCTCGTATTAGCGAGGATGGCATGACATGTTAGAAGGGAGCCGCTGACGTTCACGGCTATGATCACCACGGCGATGCGCCGAAGCGACAAAGAAACCTATCTGAAAGTTCTGGACGAGTGGCCGAGGGACGGTATTGGTGTTTGCCTCATGTTCTCAGGACGCCCGCTATTCAAGGTGCTGCGGCGAGCGGGTCGCACCCGAAGCACGGTGCGTAATCGGCCCCGCCAGCCTTCTGGCAGCGAGCCTTCGCCTGATCGAATGTGTATGTTGGAAGCGCAGTCTTCACATTGAAGCACAGATCCATCTGCGCCATCGCGCAAATGGTCAAACGGTCGTCGGCTGACGCTGGCGCCGGAGCAACGCCGCCGTGGTCGGCGCCGAACCAGCGCTGGCAAGCCTGCTTGACGGCGTCCGTTGGATCGATGCCCGGTTGCGTTTCGTAGATCTTGAGGAATGTCGCCGCAACCAGATCCTGCGCTTCGTACTGACGGATGTCAGGAATCTTTGAGGGATCGCTCGTGCATGCGCCCGTGACACCGGCGGCGATCATGTGGTTAGCCACCATGTACGGCGTGAGCTTGGGGCTATTCGGATTGATGCGCACCAGACCCGACTGCAGCACATTCACTGTTGGCGTTCCGTTCTTGTCCAACGTTTTGATCTGCGTCTTGTAGCGAACTCGGAACCAGCCTGCAGCCTGCGGATCATAGAGCGGCGATCCGCAAACCAGTAACGGAAGAGTGTACGGATTGCTTGAGTTCGCCGGTGGATTCAGCATCAGCTCGAGCATCGAGCGCAGATAGCTGTCGTCGGGTTCATCCCGGTCAAAGAACAACGACGAAAGATTGATCGGGAAGTAATCGTTGGGATACTCGCTCTGCCCAGATCCTGGCGCAGCGATCGGATTCACGTCCAGAATTGAGTGATACAGTGTAGGCGACGCAATGCCAACACACTGGAGCAGCTGCGCCCACCGTCGTAAGGTGTTGTTGTTGAAATAGTCGGCGTTGCGAAACGCAATCACCGGTGGATAATGCATGAGAGTCACAGCGCGCTGATTTGACAGCGGAAGTCCCAACGGCAGGCATGGAAACCATTCGCAAATCCCGTCGTGTGGGCTCACCGGGAATCCCGCCATCGGATTCCACGCCGACGTGGCTCGACATGCGTCCGCACCGTCAAGCGCGAGTCCCACGTGTTTCCTGTCGAGGAAGGCAACGTGTGCCAGCGCAAATGCCGCGGCGCTGGCTTCCTGCCCGGTGGCGGGTGTGAATGCGATGTTGTAGCCAGTGTCAGTGCGCGTGACCTGCAGTGAATCGGCGACAATGGCTATGAGATCCTGCGCAAGCGACACGCCGGTGAAGTGTGCAATCACTTCCTCGTATTTGGTCAACTTGGTCGTCGGGCTGAGATCGCGCGGATTGGGATACACGCGCTCGATGTAGGCAGCGCCACCCGGCAGCGAGTACCGTACCGCCTGTTGAATGTCCGTCATCCGTACTGCTTCCTCAGATCGTCCAGCATGCGTGAGAGCGTTTTCATATCCGTGGCCTCGGACGTGATGCGATACGATAGATCGCGAACGTCGGAAGCCGGGAGCTTTCCGCGGGTAAGCCCAACAACCATTGCGTGGGCCACCATCTTGTGCAGATGATGCACCGCCGTCGAAGGGGTGGGCGCAGAATCGGGCGGATAGTTCTTGTCGTACGGTGGCGTGAACGCCGGAGAGTCCGGGCGCGGCGTCGTGCGGGTGAGCACATTCTCGAGGGTCGGAGCCTGTTGCGTGCGCTCGCCCAGGAACCAGCGCGAGCGCGGAACTCCGAACCAGTCCAGTATCGTCGCGAGGATGGAAGTGTGTTCGTAGGCCGTGCCGGTGGATGACCGAAACACAGTATTGGGCTCGATCCACGGCGACACCATTATTCCCGGCACGCGCGGTCCCATCACATCATAGTGAAATCCATCGACAGCGTCGTTGGGCCACGGATTCACTGCGGAAGGCGGTGCCACATGATCGAAAATGCCGCCGTGCTCATCGAACGTGATGACGAGCAGTGTTTCTTCCCAGTCGGGTCCTTTGCGAATTGAATCGTAAATCTTGTTGAGCTGTATCTCGCCGGCGACAACATCCTCGCCAGGATGGTACGACGTTGTTCCCGAAGCGCCGATCCAGATCGGCTCGATATAGCTGAATGCGGGCAGCGTGCCCGCAAGCGCGGACGCGTAGAAGTCATCCACCGGTGCGACGTACTGGTTCTGACCCGCGGCAACGCTTGCATCGACCGTCGGAATCTGTCCATCCAGAAATAGCTGATACGAAAAGACGTGCGCCATCCACTCCGTGGAGTTGTAGATCGCCCAGTCCGTGACGCCATTGGCCCACAACGTCTTCCAGATCGACGCACGATGCGGCTGTTCGGGCCAGAAGATGTACTG
>JBDTAZ010000182.1:0-3347 GCA_039924325.1 Gemmatimonadaceae bacterium | reverse complement strand
CCAACGACCAAGAATTCGGCGGTGCTTCTGCAGATCAATCAGGCAGGGCGCGCGATCGTAGGATGGTTCAGCCGACCGCCAAGCTTCGTATCTGATCTCGCGCAGACCGTTTCTCGTGCGGGGAACGACAACAAATTGCTCATGCCAAGCGGGGTGTTTTTTGGAAACTGGGATGATCAATCAAACGCTGGAGTACCGATCGTTTGGTGGAAAGGCAAATATGAGAAGGTAAATTCGCTCGATCCAGATGTTGCATTCAGTGAATTCCAGGCGGACCCGGGCAACTCGATGCTCAGCAGCGGCCGTCTGCAGTTGGATCCGAATTTAGGGGATCAGCCGTTTCTCATGGTCAACGTGAAATTCGATGCGCTGGCATCGCGTTTCGATCGCTTTCAGCGGGTGAAGCTCACGGCGCGCGTGTCGACGCTCAATCTGCAGTTCTTTGCGCCGAAACTGCGGCGCATGCTGGAGGCGGAAACCATTGCATACGCTCCGAGTACATACCTCGACCAACTGTGCGCTCGTGTTGCGCCGGTCGGCACACCCGGAGCGCCGCCATCGAAAGCGCTACTCGAAGCCTACCGCGCGTCGTCGGGCCTGGCCAACAAGCCAGATCGCGAAAACGTAGCGTACACTTTGCCCGGGCCGATCGGCACTCCCGAACAAAATGCAGCAGTAGGGCGTCGTCTAAAGGCGCAGATGGCGGCTCACGTGCTGACGATTGGAGGAGAGACCAAAAGCTACCTGGACTGGTACCGCGATGTACTCGCCGCCGAATTGGACGACATCGCGACGAATCCCGATGCGTCTATCCAGGCAACAATGGTGGAACAGTCGATAGTCAAACGTCGGATGACGGCGGCTGGCATTGATGTGCTTGGCGACTTCTGCTATACCATCAAGTTCGAGAGCACTGGAGCGGAGCCGATGATTATCATAAAAGTCGGCGTCTATGCATTCCTCGCTACCATCAAGAAGGACCGAATTGCGTACAAGCGAGACTCAGCCCACAGAATAATCTTCGACGGCACCGGCGCGCCGTCCTACAGCGTTACTGGAAATGTTTTTGACTCCGCGCAGAATCCAGCAGGTCCCAAGCGAGGCTACATAGGCGCCTTTGTTGACGTGGGCATAGGATTGGGATTCTCGCTGAAGGTACTCGGTGCCGGAAACGGACTCGGCGAGATGACATTTCTCTCGTCACAGGATCTGAACTTCGAAGAGTTCAAAGATGCGAAGTTCGCAGTGGCGCAAGTTGCCGGCCCGACTGCATCCATGGGAAACTTTATCACCATGGACAGCTTCAAGTCGACGTACGTCGAGTTGACATTAGCGGATGGTCGCGTTCTGGCGACAACAATGACGAAACACTTCGAAATCTCACCACCCTCGCTGCCGAAGCCGTCAGACCTCAGAGACCCGGCGAAGTACATCGACAAGTGGTTCGCTGCGAAACTGGAGGGAAAAGTGTTCGATCTTTCGGAAGGTTTCGGAGGCTTTGCGCTTGCACCGGCCGGGGATATTACCCATCCTGTCAGAGTCCAACTTCCGGATCCGGAGGCAGCGACCCAAGCTGCAACGACCCGCACGATAGATACATACTTCTCCGTGAATTCAGCAAATATCAATAAGTTCGACGCCAATGGCATCAGCCCTCGCTATTCGTTGGAAGTATTTCTCGCGATCGACCGTGCGCTCTTCACGGTTGCGGATCTCCGACTTCGCGTCTGGGGCTACGCGTCCCCAGAATATACGGTGCCCTACAATCTTGGCCTTTCCCAAGCCCGCGCTGCAGCTGTGATGCAGGCAGTGCGTGACGCCTTCGGGCCACTGCTCACAGTCCAGGATGTCGTCGTCACCGGACTCGGCGAAGCACCTGCCGAGAAGAACGGGCTGCACGATCCGGAGACGACGCCCGACTTCAACACCAAGTACGCTTATGAAAAAGCAAAATGGCCCGACTGGCGTCGCGTAGATCTTGAGGTCGAAGGGACGATCATCGCAAGGATGTCCGAATAGTAGCCGGGGTCAGGTCTTGCGCCGTGCGTTACGCACGACGCAAGACCTGACCCCATTTTCGCGACATGAACACCATCAACACAGCAGCCCCCATCGCGAGACACGCAAGAATCAAGAACGCGCCGTTGGTTCCACCGGTTCTATCGCGCAACCAGCCCGTTGCGTAAGGTCCGACGAATCCGCCAAGACTTCCGATCGCGCTCACGAGTCCAATTCCTGCCGCTGCCGCAGTTCCGCGCAGCAGCATCGACGGAATGCACCATAGTGGCGCCAGAAACGCAGTTGCGCCGATCGATACAAGCGCGAGTCCGGCGATGCGCGCGAAGGGATTCGTGAACAGTGCCGCTCCCGCGTAGCCAATCGCGGTGATAACCGCGCACGCAGCGACGTGGAGCGCTCTTTCTCCGGTGCGATCCGAACTTACTCCGACGATCACTTGCGACGCAGCCGAAAGGAGCGCGATGACGCCGACTACCACGCCAGTTTCGAAGTCGCTGCCGCCCAGCGTCTCGTGGATGACCGTCGGCCCCCAGAAGAAGTAGACGAATCCGAGACAGAAGAAGAGAAAGTACGCCAGGATGAGAACCCATAGCGGGCGCTGCATGAGTGCTCGCAACGTCGGGAGCCCTTCCGGCGCGGCGGATATCTTCTGATCATGTTCCAGTCGATCCGTCAGCCACGCGCTTTGCTCTTTGGAAAGCCAGCGCGCCTTGGACGGATGATCAGGCAGCGCGAAGATTACCACAATTCCAAGAATCACCGCCGGAATCCCCTCGGCGACGAACAGCCATTGCCATCCTGCAAGCTTGAACACGCCGTCCAGACCCAACAGAGCGCCGCCGAGCGGACCGCCGAGTACCGCGGAGAGCGGAACCGCAGTCGTGAACCACGCCGTAGCACGCGCGCGAGCAGCTTCAGGATACCACTGACCGAGATAGTAGATGATCCCCGGGAAAAAGCCCGCTTCGGCCACGCCGAGCAGGAAACGCAGAATGTAGAAGTGCATTGGTGTGCGAACAAACATCATCGCCGACGCAATGATTCCCCAACTGATCATGATGCGCGCCATCCATCTGCTCGCACCCACGCGCGCGAGGATGATGTTGCTGGGAACTTCGCAGATCGCGTAACCAACAAAGAAAATTCCCGCGCCGAGCCCGAAAGCGCTGGAGCTGAAATGCAGATCGCGGTTCATCTGCAAGGCCGCCATCGCGACGTTGGTGCGATCGACGAAGTTGCAGATGAAGAGAACGAAGATGAGTGGGAGAATTCTGACGCTCACTCGGCGCAGTGTTGCGCGTGCGAATTCGGCGTCGTGTTGCAATGGA
>JBDTAZ010000181.1:0-19751 GCA_039924325.1 Gemmatimonadaceae bacterium | reverse complement strand
GTAGCTACGCCTTTGTCGCAACCAGAATTCACGGTCGCGGGGCTGTAGCTCAGTTGGTAGAGCGCTGCAATCGCACTGCAGAGGTCAGGGGTTCGATTCCCCTCAGCTCCACTTGTTGTTACCGATGACCCGGTTGGTCGTCTTGATATAGATAGCAGTAGCATTGCCCGCCGCCGATCGGTAGGACGTAGAGTTCCAATGACGGCGCGCGTGGCAGATTTTAACCCCGGGATGCTCCCTGGGGTATTTTTTTGCCCCAACCTGCTCCCCCACAGTCCCGCCCGCCGGGCAGCCCTGGCCGGATGGCCCTAGGCCGGCGGGAAGGCTGGCGCTCCCCACCCAATTGGCGCTGAGCGCTTGAACAGATCAGCGATAACAGCGTCACTCAGTGCAGCACGAATCTTGGCGACATCCAGATGACCGAGCACATCCGCTGACTCTGGGCCACGCCACTCGAGACGTGCGTACCGATCTTTCCGGGAGGTCCCTGGGTCCGGGTGATGGAAAATGACATTGGCGCTGCTGGAGCCGGGCAGTTGCACTTCCACACCCCAACGAGTCCCGTCGGGCGTCTGGAATGGCTTCATGTTCTTGACACTGCTCATGGTCTCTCCTTGAAGAGTTGCTGGATGTCGAATTCGACACCTAGATAGTTGATCTCGGCGACGTAGCTCTCGATATCCACGGCAAGCGCACGGACTTCCGCCTCCAGTGCCACAGCTGCCTCGGTGGGCATGCCGGCGGTACTGTTGGCAGACTCAAGCTCAAACTCCCGCACCTTGTCACACCAGACTGCGAAGTCGCGCCTCAGGTCTGCAACGATGCTTCGTACCATCGGGTACGCCGGGTTTTGCGGGTCAAGCAGTGGTCCCGAATCCATGCGCCGAATCTAATCTGCTGAGTTGTGCGTCTGCAGCATGTTCACCGCTCCGTCCGCAGGCAACACCTGTCGAGCCGTCGCTCTGCGTTGGTGCGCCAGTTGAATCTGAACGATGAGATATGATCCGAGCACTACCGAGAGTGCGATACCCTGCGCGACCAGCGTCTCTACCGTCGGGAAGACTGCGAACCAGAGCCCCATCCATGGCCGAATAATCCCTTCGAGCGCCGGAATCGGAGTGGTTCCTATCCATTGCGCCAACTGCATCTCCTGAGCCTGCTCGCCTACCATCACCAGGAGCACGACGCCTAGAAGCACACCGGTGAGTATGAGCATTCGCTTATACGGCAATTTGCGATGCGCAACAAACGTCAGAGCCCCCACGATTACGGAGAATATCAGGCCAAGCACTACGCCGTGAAACACCGGTCCGCCACCAACCTTCAATCGATAGTTCTGAAGAAAGAGAACCACCTCGAATCCTTCACGATACAACGAAGTGAAGCCGAGCAACGCGAGCCCCCACGCCACGCGCGCGCGCGACTGACCCTCTGTCGCGCCCTTCATGAGCTTCTTCTTTTTCCTGGTGTGAAGCGAGATCCAGCCCGACCAGTAAAACTTGTGGAAGAACCAGTTCATCACGACGAGAAGTACTATTATTGCGACCAACCCGGTTGCTGCCTGGAGATCAAGGGCTGAAACGCTCTCGGAAATGTTGTCAAGAATTCCAACAACAATCCGCCAAGTGATCAGCGTCGCTATAAAAGCAACCGCAGCGCCGAGCCCGATTGGCCGACGGTAAGCCTTACTGGTTCCGACCATGCTCGCAGTGATCGCCGAAAGCACGAGAATGCACTCAAGCCCCTCTCTGAATACGAGCACGGCGATATCGATTGACGCCGCCGTCGAGCCATGACTCAGCGAGGGATCGGGATTACCCGCGGCCGTGATCCCCTGCCAGATGAGCAAGGCGACAATGGCAAGCGCTCCGGCAATCCAGGCGATTCTGGAGACCATGTGACGGCCGTTGTCGTGCGTGGGAAGGGTCTTGGTTTCCAAAATTTCAGTCATCTGTCAAATGGTGCTCAATTACGTAGCGTGTCTGGCCCGCAACCGATGAGATACCCAGTTTGCGCGCTATACTTTCCCGGTGCGTCTCGACCGTACGGTGGCTGATCCCTAGAGCCGCGGCAATTTCCTTATTGCTCCCACCTGCGGCGACGCGAACAAGAACCTGTCGTTCGCGCTTCGTAATCGGTGATTCCTGCTGCGCAACCGCTTCTACGCGCGGCCGACTCAGTTCGGGGCTGAAAAAACTGTCGCCGTTCATCACTGCACGTACGGCGGCACGAAGATCGGTAGCTGCACTGTCCTTCAACAAATATCCGTTGGTGCCTGCCCTCACGCTCTCGGCGATGTATTCAGCATCATCGTGCATGCTCAGCATCAGAATGCGCGTGCCCTGAACATCACGACGCAAATCCGACAGGACGCTGAGCCCCGAACCGCCGGGCATGGAAACGTCCAGAATTATTACGTCGGGTTTGTGCTCTCGAGCAAGCTGCAACGCAGTAGGACCGTCGGATGCTTCGGCCACCACTGATACGCCCGGCATCGATTCCAGGATGTGCCGTATGCCGGCGCGAACGACAGCGTGATCGTCTGCTACGAGAACGGATATCATGTCGAGTGCAGCGGTCACGCCGGAACGCCGGCGTCTAGGGGGAGTGTCACTTCGAGCAACGCGCCGCGGGCGTCGTTATTGCGAAGCTGCACGGATCCGCCGAGTGACGCGAAGCGTTCGCGCATTCCGATGAGTCCCATCCCTCCCCCTGACCGTCCCGCGCCGTTCTCGCCGATCGGAAGCCCGCAACCATCATCGACCACAGTCAGCGTTACGCTTCCGCTTTCCGCGTGCAGCGATATGTCGACCACAGATGCGTCGGCATGACGACCAATGTTGGAGAGCGCTTCCTGGAGCGCGCGGTAAAAGGCGAGATCGGCACCGTCGTCCAGGGCTGGCAGGTCCTGGGCGGGCAGCAGGGCCAGTCGCACCTGCGTGCCGGAGCGCTCGGCAAATGCGGTTGCGACTGAGCGAAGCGCCGGAATGAGACCTAGATCATCCAGTAGCGTCGGACGAAGATCGTGCATCACCGCGCGAATGCTGCGTATGCCGGCGTCGGTCAACGCGAGAGCGTCGTCCACGCGGACCGTATGCGGTTCCGGCACTACGTCCCTCAGGATCGCGAGTTCCATTTTTACGGCCGAGAGCAATTGGGCGGTTTCGTCGTGAAGCTCACGCGCCAACCTCCGACGCTCCTCTTCCTGCTGCAGCACCATGCGCGTCGAGAGTCGCTCGAGATCCGCGGTGCGTTGCTCGAGCGCAGTATACAGGCGGGAATTTTCCAGCGTCCCACCCATCTGGCGCCCGAGCGCGGTGAGGAATTCCGCGTCGAGCGCGGCAAACGGGACGTGATCTTCCGCAACGATCACAAGAGCACTGCCGGTGCCGTCGTTGCCGCTTTCCACCGGGAGCACGGCGGCGAAGGGAAACGCCAGGCTGTAGCCGTCGGCATCTGAGGCTGCACTCCACTCGGGAGCGATAAACGCTCCCTCGGTTCCAGTCGCAACGCGCGACAGCAGTTCCGCCTGGGAGTGAATCGGGCTGGTGCCGGTCCAGCTTTCACACGCGCCGACGCCACGCTCGAAATATCCATCGCGTCTTGCGTTGATTCGGAAGACGGCTGCGCCACTTACCGCTGGAGCCGAAACGATTCGCTGCAACACGGTGGCTACGACACGTTCGCGTGAGGATGATGCGGCTGACATCAGGTCCGACGAAAGTGTTCCAAGTGTTCCCACACCGCGTCGGAGATCATCGGTGACGAGCAGCAGGATTCCTGCGCCAACAGTAATTGTGAGCAGGACGTCGACGTAATAGCCCCACGGAAGCCACGCCCCGTACGCGCGAAGAACGGGATAATCGAGGTGATGTATCCCCCAGATGAAAAACGCCACGGCCAGCACGCTGGCGCCAGTTGAGCGCGTTGCGCGTGCATAGCGCATGAATACGACGCCGGTCCAGAGAGTGGCGCACGAAAGAAAGAGAACCATCGGCACCGACGCGATTGTATACGCGCCCAGATGGTAAACCGCGAAGTACGACCAGATCGGTGGAAAAAGAATGGCGAGTACGTGCCATCTGCGGCGGCGCAACCTTCCCGAGAAGACCATGGCTGTGGCGAGGACGGCGATAGCCGTCCATCCAGTGAACACCTGGTGCCAGTAAAGCAGCACCGTTTCGCGCGTGAAGATGAATGCACCGATCGCGGCGAGCCGAAGGACATAGAGTCCCCACGCCAGCGACCACCAGGCGAATACCGGCTTGCGATACTGCCGGTACTGCCATGCGCAGACCACCATGAGTCCGAGCGTTACCGCAATCTGTAGCAGCACCGCGGCTAATTCGGCGCCGGCTGCGGCAAACGCGGGGCTGGAGTCAGGCGACCAAGTCTGGAACATCAACCTCGACTGAGGGGAAAAGTTATCCGAATACTTCTCTCGGTATTATATCGCCGGGCGACGCTACGGCAAAGTCACAAATATGCTCACGCGATCGCTTATCCTATTCTTATTGCCTGGCGACCGCGTAGAGGCTGTCGCTGAGGCCTGAGGCCCGGGAAGCGCGCTGCAGGTTGGCACCTTGCAGTGGTGCGGGACGGTCCCCAAGTTTCGGCCCGGCGTCCAGTGCACAGCACCCAGCACCCAGCACCCAGCGCCCAGCACCCAGCACCCAGCGCCCAGCGCCCGGCGTCCAGCGTCCAGCTCGCTGTCCGGAGGATGTTTGACTCGCCACCCAAGAGGATTCATGCGGTCCCCAGTTCTGATCGCAGTTGTTCTCGCCGTGATTTCTTCGGCGGCTGCTCGAGCCCAGAGCAACCCACCTCAATCGCACGCTGCTCTCCCAGCAGACAGCAGCGCCGACACGACAAACACAGGGTCGCCGGTCGTCTTCGAATCGGACACGCTTTTTCGGCTTTACGGTCACCTTGGCCCCTTTTCGGCGGCGGAACGCGCCGCAGCGGTTTCCGACCGACTGCGACAAATGCAGCGATCGATTGTGGCGGGTGACGCGATTGGGATCACCAACTACGGCAATTACAGCGAGCTGATCGTTCGAGACGCCGTACTCATGACGGTTCTCGATGCCGATGCGGCTCCGGCGAAATTGGAACGCAGCACGCTGGCGCGGAACTTCGCAGCCCGGATCCGCGTCGGTATTCTCGCGGCCGCAGATCGCATGAGTACCCGTGCACTCTTGATCGACACGGCGTACGCGTTGGTAGCAACGATTGTCCTTGTACTGGCTCTGAGACTACTTGCGTTCGGCTTTCCCAGGCTTCACGCCAGGATCGCAGCGCGGGATCAGGTTCGGTTTGCGTCCATCCGCATACAGAATTTCGAGCTGCTTTCGGCAGGTCGGCTGGCAATCTTGCTGTCGGGCGCCGCGAAGCTACTGCGCGTAATTCTGACTTTGCTGCTGCTCTATATCTACGTGCCGCTGGTCCTCAGCTTCTTTCCGTGGACCGCGTCGCTGTCACATCGAATAGTTGGGTATGCGCTGCTGCCGTTCGCCGCGGCGTGGACAGGGTTCATCCAGTACTTGCCAAGCCTGTTTTATCTGATCGCTGGCATCGTGATCGTCCGCTACCTGCTTGCATTCGTTCACATACTCGTAGGTGCAATCAGTTCAGGCGCGATTACGGTTCGCGGATTCTACCCCGACTGGGCGGAACCTACTTACAAGATTCTGCGAGTCGTCATAATCGCGGTGGCCGCAACCGTACTCTATCCCTATCTGCCGGGCGCCAGTACCGACGCATTCAAGGGCGTGTCCATATTTGTCGGCGTGCTGTTCTCGCTTGGCTCCTCATCGGCGATTGGGAACATGGTGGCCGGCGTTGTACTCACGTACACGCGTGCATTTCAGATCGGCGATCGTGTTCAGATCGCGGACACGGTTGGTGATGTTACCGAAAAGACGTTGCTAGTCACTCGACTTCGTACGATCAAGAATGTCGCTGTGACCATCCCTAATGGTGCGGTGTTGAGCAGTCACGTCATCAACTTCAGCACGCTCGCCAGTAGTCCCGGGCTGATCCTGCACACTACCGTCACGATCGGATACGACTCACCGTGGCGGCAGGTTCACGAGCTGTTGCTGGACGCGGCCAAACGAACAGAAAACGTTCTGTCGGACCCCGCACCGTTCGTGCTGCAGACGAGCCTGGATGATTTCTACGTGAGTTACCAGCTTAACGCAACGACAAATCGCGCCGACCTCATGGCCGTGACTTCGTCTCAACTCCATATGAATATCCAGGAGACATTCAACGAGGGCGGCGTCGAAATCATGTCGCCGCATTATGCTGCACTCAGGGACGGCAACTATACTTCAATTCCTGAAAGTTATCGGCCACCGAATTACGAAGCGCCGGCTTTCAGGTTCAGTACGTCTGGCACGAATGACGTACCGCCGGCCGCAGACTCCTAATTGCTATCGCGCTCTGCCAACTGACGTTCGCGCATGACAGACGCGATTCTATGTAGGCGATGATCCTCCTCTGTCTCAAGCAGAAGCGGAGGAACTGGCGCGGGTTTGCCGTCGTCGCCGAGGTGTACGAATGTCAGCCAGCACGCGTTGGTATGGCGACGGTTGCCAGTCCGTAGATCTTCGGCATACACGTCGGCGACGACTGACATGGATGTTCGTCCCACGTGCGCTACATGGGAACGAATTTCCACGAGTTCGCCGACCATTATCGGTTCCTTGAAGAGAATTCGCTCAACAGACAACGTCGTGGCCTGACCACTACAGTGCTTCATGGCCGATAGTGCGGCGCACTTGTCTACCATGCTCATCACGACACCACCAAATATCGATGGCGCGCGAAGTCCATTTGCCTGACTCGGCATCATCAGGTCGGCGAGAATGGCATTGGACTCGCGTGGAAATTTCCCCTTCATTTGCATGTCTCCTTGCAGAGCGCCTCCGCTGTCGGAGTGTTTCGACTTAAGCGTGACGGGCTCGATGATTGACGACTGACCGACTGGCGGGACGCACGAATCTGACGTACTTGACGGTCTCGTCATAGGACGAGGCCGAATTGAAAGCCCTCATCAGCGCGCGGCGGGAAGCAGCACTCACGGGAGGTTGATCCAGCCAGTAGACGCGGGGATGGGCCCCCACACTGAACAGCTGCCACGCGTGGCGGTCGGAATCACGAAGCGACAGAAGTACACTTCCATCGGCCTGGCCGCTCACATCAAGCGAATATCCCGTCCGCTTCCAGACCCGCGGCACCGTGCGAACCAGGTTGGAATCTTCCGATGCGGAGTCGCGAGCCATTTCTTCGGGGGTGGCCGCGGCGCCAGTGCGCAGGTCTACCGCAGTACGAACGGTGTCGTGCTGATCGCCCGCCGGCATTTCGTACTCAACCCTGTGCTCTATCAGCGCGTACGGCCCGCGTACTTCGAGAATGTCTGTCTCGCCCGAAGCTGTGATATCAGGATTGGTTGGCGTGTCGTCGTTCGGCCCAAGAGGGACCGCGTCTGGAAAACTGCGCGCGTGATGTGCCGCGATCGTTACTATTGCGGTGTCATCGTAGACCAGTGTGGAATCGTTGGTCTGCAAATCGCGCACGTAGACTCGCTCGCCGGTAAAGATCGCATCGTCAAAAGAGCGATCGAGATCCACGATGAACACCTCGTGAAAGTGGCCATCGAAGTGAGCGAGAGTCATGGGCACGGCCTTGACGTGGATGCCCTGGGAGCCACTTCGGACCCAGAATGCGGAGTCAGCAGTAGTGACCAGAAACTCCGCGTTCGGCGGCCCCGAATCGTTTCCAGAGCAAGCGAGAATACCGGCGGTCAGGACCGCGGCAGCCCCAACCAGCGCGTTGCGCGCGATTCCGACTGCGTACCGGCTTGATAGAATGCGATTACTCCGTGGCATCGCGCTGAATATACTCCGGACACGTGCGACCCCCTAGATTTCCGCGGCCGCCCACTCTCTGCCCGCATTCCTGTGCATCGCTCTCGCATTTCCGCGTTCCTCCTGATCCCGCTGCTTGCCTGCGATTCCGCTTCATCCAAGCCGCAACCTCAGCCACAGGCACCCTCGGCTGCGACTGTGCCTGCGACTGTGCCTGCGGCCCCTGCTGGTGCCAAGGGTTCCGCCAGTGCTGCGGATTCCGCCAGGAACGTGGCCGAAGCACCGTCGCTTAAGGCAGATACTTCGCAAATCAATCCTCCGCGCGGAACGGCAGAAGTCATTGCCTTGCAGAAGGAGCCACGTGCAATTCGGGCGCTTTACGTGAATCGCTTCACGGCTCAGAGCACAGCCAGAATGCGACACCTGATAGCGATCGCGGATTCGACCGAGATCAATGGGTTTGTAATCGATATCAAGGACGAGTTCGGGCTCAACTGGCATTCGTCGGACCCGCTACTTCAGCGCAACGAAGGGAAGATGAACAAGGTGGCGAACATGGCCGCTCTGGTGGATACGCTCCGCGCCCACGGAATACTTCCAATCGCGCGCATGGTGGTCTTCAAGGACTCCGTGGCAGCCCGAATGAATCCGGAGCATGTAATCAGGAAACCGGATGGAACTCCGTGGAAGGACAAGAAGGGACTCACCTGGGTAAACCCGTACTCGAGGGCGATCTGGGATTACAATCTCCGTGTCGCGGACGAAGCGGTGAAAATGGGCTTCGCCGAGATTCAGTTTGACTACGTGCGATTTCCCGAGCCGTACAAATCGCTGCCAGCGCAGGTATTCCCTGAGGCGGCTGGACGAACCAAGCCAGCGGTACTGCACGACTTCCTCAAGGAGGCCCGCGCGCGTTACAATCCGCGCGGCGTCCGCATGACAGCGGACATCTTCGGCCTCGTCACCACGGTGCGTGGCCCACTCGAAGTCGGTCAGGACTGGGAGCAGATCTCGCCCGTGGTCGATGTGGTGCTTCCAATGGTGTATCCCTCGCTGTATCCACGAGGGTCGTTTGGCATCGCGATTCCGAACGCCGAGCCGCACAAGACAATTTTCATAGCAATAACCAGCGCTCGCGAACGGGATGCAAAGCTTGGCATCACCACACCGGAGCACGTGCGTCCGTGGCTTCAGGCATTTACGCTCGGTGCGCCACACTACACAGCAGCGCAGGTCGAGGCACAAAAGCAGGCCGTGTATGATGCAGGTTACGACGGTTGGGTGCTGTGGAATCCGGGATCCAAATATGACGAATTCCTGCCGGCGCTCGAGAAACGCTTCGTCTCTCGCAAGAAGTCACCACCGCTGCCATTGCCAGCAGGCGCGCGTAAGGACTAAGTTCCCGTTGGCATGATAACAATCGTAACTATCGCAGGGATGCGCGGTGAGCACTGCAAGCGCGCATTATTTACCGCTCTAACGCCCGTCGCAGGTATCCGCTCGGCAGAAGTCTCCTTGGGACGGGTGACGATTGAGCACGATGGCAGCGTAACAGACGACGAATTGCGAGAGGCGATATCCGTCACTGGCTATGTGATCGCCGACGTCGAGCATGAACGCCGAGTGCTCCCCATAATGGACAGCTCGATCGAGGCGAATCCGAGCTAGCGTTCGTTCGGCGGCCGTTTATAGTCCACGAATACGTCGTCTATCGCGTCTCCGGGACCTGCGCGTAGAAAGAAATACATCCCCACAATTGCGATGGTCGCGAACGAGAACCACTGTATCGCGTAACTCTTGTGCGGCCCCTCGTCCAGCGGCGGTGGTGGCACCCTCGGTGGAATTTTCCCGTGTGATGCCGGATCGCCGTCAAGCACAATCACGAAAGGGTAAACCGGATACGGCAGCCTTGCGTGCAGCGAATTGAGATCGAGCCAGCGGAACGTGTCAGGTCGGCCGGCCAGGACGGGGGAACCAGAGAACACTCGAAAAAGAGGTCTCGCGTAGCCAGTTCCGTCCAGCGAGTCTGCTTCGCGCCAGTGCGAAAGGTCCGCAGTCAGTCCATCGGGCGCGTAAACCCAGCCGCGGTTAACCAGAACGACCGTATCCGTCCCGGGAATCAGTAAAGGCGTAACGATATTGACACCCGGTGAGCCGTCGCGCGTACGGTCTGCAATCTTGATCTCCCGGGAGTAATCGTAGCGTCCTTTCAGGATTACCCTGCGATAGTGGAGAGCGGCGGTGTCGTGAGTGAGTTGTCGCACCGGTATCGCTGGGTGTGCCAGACGAGCTATCACTTCAGCATTCTGCGCCCGTCGTTGAGCAAGGCGCCGTAGCTGCCAGAAGCCTAGCGAGGTGGTGAGGGAGACGAAGCCAATCGAGAGTACGATCAGCACGTAGTCGCGCGTACGTCGAGCCATGCCTCGAAGCTAACGGGGGAAACCATGCTCCGCAGTGTGATCGCTGGCAACCGAGTCGGCCTCATGGCTCCGCACTAGAACAGTCGCATCTGTTCTCCTAGCATCTCGGGATCCACGTCGTCGAGCCCGAGCAGCTGCTGGACTTCGCGGGCCGAGCGCGGGGCGTGGCCCGCAAAAAAGTTGCTCATGTAACCATAAAGATCAGCTACGGTCGGCGGCAGCTTTTTGATAGCCGCGACCCAGTGCGCCAGTTCCTTCGAACGATCGACCTGAATTCGCGAGTGGTCGACCAGATTTCGATTCGGCCCCATCCAGCGAATGTAGTGAAAGGACGCGGTGGGCCGCGCGATGAGCTCGATCATCCATCGTCGCGGTATCCACGGACCATCCACCAGGGCGACCGCAATTCCATAGTCGCGGAGAAAGGCGAGCACGCCCGGCGTCATCCACCCCCGGGCACGAAATTCAACCGCGACGCGCACATCGCGTGGAAGCCGTGGAATAAAATCCACAAGAGCGGGCAATTCTTCAGGGCCAAAGTCCGGCCCCAGCTGGACCAGCACCGGCCCGAGTTTCTCGCGCAATTCTCGCGCACGTTCAAAAAACGTGTCTGTTGTGCCGTCCACATCGCGCAGCCTCGATTCGTGCGTCACAGCCTGAGGAAATTTGAGCGCAAAAATAAAGTTGGATGGCGTTCGCTCGTACCATCCACGAACCGTCGCTGCTGCGGGGACGGCGTAAAACGTCGAGTCGACTTCGACAGAGCCGAACGCGCGGGCGTATACCGAGAGAAAATCGGCCGGTCGGGTTCCGTCCGGATAAAACACACCGGCCCAATCCGAATAGTTCCAGCCCTGGGTCCCCACATGTAGCACAGCCGTCATCCATTGAATCGGTACGACAAACGCATCAGTGTCAAGACAACTGGCACCGCCCTTGCCCTTTCAGTTGTGACAAGAAGCCATTCACGCAAAGAAAACATTGGCATCCCACGCGGAGGAACCCATGGACGACATGCACAACGAAAGACGCGATCATTCTGGTACGCAGCATTCCCGAGAAACGGGCGATGAAATCGGAGAGGCTGTAACCGGCGTTTCAGGAGTGATTGTAGGCGCCGCAATTGGATCGTTGGCTGGCCCGATCGGAACGGTGGTCGGCGGTATCGCTGGCGCGGTAGGAGGATGGTGGGCCGGCCGAGCCGTCGCGGACGCCGCACAGGAATACACGCTTGACGATGAAGCCGTGTACCGAAACCACTACGATAATTCACCTGTGCGTCTCGCCGACCGTAAGTTCGACGCCGCGCGCACAGCCTTTCGATTGGGGCATATCGCCGCACGGAACCCCGATTATCGAGGTCGTGCATTCGTGGATGTCGAGCCCGATCTCCGAAACGGTTGGGACAGCAGCACCAGCAAGCTCCACGGAGACTGGGAGAGCGTTCGTGGCTATGTCAACGATGCGTATGATCGCAAAATGAGCATGATCGAACGCGAACGGTTGCGCGAGGCCGCCAGCAACGCTGCTGACGCGGACGACAGGCGTCTAGACGCAAACGCGGACCTGAATCTCTACTGAGTAATTGGTGATGACACAATGGATTGAGGCTGCGACAATCCTCAACCCATTGTGTTAACTCCTAACAATTGATTCAGTCGTCGATATCGCCGCCACCGTCTGCCCAGTCTCTGAAGCCCCCCTTAAGCGACGCGACGCTGCTGTAACCCATCTGTCGCATCGTATCGGCGGCGAGTGCGGAGCGTGATCCGCGGGCGCAGTAGATGATTATCTTGCTGTCTCGCGGCAGAATCCCTTCGATCTTTCCCTCCAGTTGACCGCGCGGCACATGCACTGCGTTCGGAACGTGCCCCAAGTTCCATTCCGCTGGCTCGCGAACGTCCAGAAAGACGGTGCCGCCCTTCTTCTGCTCGACGATTGCGTGCGCCGCGTCGATCTCTGTAATGCGAGTCTTTGCTTCCTCGATTAGATCACTTCCGCTCTTTGTCATTGCTCCTCCACAGTGAGGGTAACTGAATCGGCATCGAGTGTCGCACTCGCGCCGAGTGGTATGGTCCATTGATCCTCGACGTGACCCATTGGGATGCCGACTATGCACGGAATCCCGATCGCGTCCGCGAACTCGAACAACACGTTGTCCAGGGTCCGGGATTCGCGCGTGTCACCGGGCGACTCATCGCCGTCGCAAGACGTGCAGTACCCGAACGCGATTCCCTTCAGGCCCGCAAGTTCTCCCGCGAGCGACATCTGCGTGAGCATCCGGTCAATTCGATAAAGCCCTTCATTTGTGTCTTCGATAACAAGTATCGCACCGTCCAGGTCCGGAAAATACGGTGTACCTACCAGAGACGATATGAGCGATAGATTCCCGCCGGCAAGCCGTCCGGTTGCCTGTCCACCTCGAATGACACGGGCGCCAGCTGCTACGCCACACGGGTCCTTTCCGCTCAGAAGCGCCCGCTCAAAGGAATCGCGTGCAAATGGCGAGAGCGCAGTCCGCGCGTTTGGCGAGTGATAGGAGACAATCTCACACGCGCGACCAATGGCCGCGTGCAGTACCGAGATGTCAGAATAGCCGATGACAGGCTTGGGATGTCGCCGCGCAGCATCGTAGTCCAGTTGATCGACAATTCGCATCGCACCGTACCCACCGCGCAGACACCATATCGCATCCACCGTATCGTCTCGTAACGCGGAATTGAAGTCCGCAATGCGGTCGGAATCCGGTGCGGCAAAATAGCTGTATCGCTCGAGTACATGGTCGCCGACAACGGCATCCCAGCCCAGCGATTTTGCGTTCAATATCGCCGTATCCACATCTGCTGAACTTTTCAGCGGCCCCGACGGAGCGACGAGCGCAACACGCGCGCCAGGACCTGTCGTTCGAACGGTGTGATATGCTTTAATTGGCATGCGAAACACTTTGGGTAACTGGCCGAACAGCCGACGCTCAGACTGAAATCTGGCACATGCGTTGCCTCTTTTCACGTCTTTCTGAAAGAACGTCCTGAAACTTTGGAGGATCTTCACATGGGTGACAACGGAAAGAACGGAAAGGCGCACAAGGATCCGCACCGCGACCTGCACGCAGCTTCGGGCGGCGCACAGACTGATCGACCAAAGAGTCGTTCAGACACGCCGATGAATGCTTCAGGCGTCACGCCTGGAGGAAAGGAACCGAGCATGGGAGGCTCGCAGGGCACGCGAGCGGAAGCACGGAACGAGACCAATGGCGACAAGCACCGAAATTCGGCGTCGGACTCGAGTCAATCGGCATCCAATCGAGAAGGCGGCTACGGCGCCGACTCCGGATACAGCGACCAGGCGGATACGCCCCGGGATCACGCCCGGACCGGGAAGTCGACCAAACGACGCGACGCGAACAGCGAGAAACCCGGATCAGAATAGGATTCCCCACTTTTACAGAGGCGCGTCGGATTGGCGCGCCTCTGTGTCGTACCGGCCACTCTCGTATCTTTCGCGTGTGCCGATCCTGATTACTTCAGTCGAAGTCGCGCTCATCGCGACCATCCCATGGATCCTGACACCTTTGGTCGCCACACTCCGAATGGCGCGCTCGACCTTTCTGGACGATGAATCGATCGAACCGCCGGTAGATGCCCCGCGCGTGTCGGTGATCGTTCCCGCTCGAAATGAATCAAGGAACATTGCCGACTGCCTACGATCCATCCTCGGATCTGCGTATCCGGAATTCGAAGTCATAATCGTCAACGACCATTCGGGCGACGATACCGCAGAAATCGCTCGCGGCATTGCAGTTGAGGACCATCGCCTCAAAGTCCTGGACAATCCTGAGCTGCCGCTGGACTGGTTCGGAAAGCAGTGGGCATGTCAGACAGGGGCGGGCGCAGCGACCGGCGCTATCCTGATCTTCATGGACGCCGATGCACGCGCCTCGATTGATCTCATCGTCCGATCAGTGAACGGAATGCTCCGGACCCGTGCAGACTTTTACTCAGTCCTGGGCAAGCAGGAAATGGTAACCTTCTGGGAGCGGTTGCTTCAGATGCAGATATTTACCGTTCTCCTTACGCGCTTCGGTGGCACGGAGATCGTCAATCGTGCAAAATCGGCATCCGGCAAGATTGCGAATGGTCAGTATCTCATGGTGCGCAGATCTGTCTATGACGAATTTGGCGGGCACGGGCTCGTGCGCGGCTACGTCGCAGAGGATCTCATGCTCGCGCAGCGCTACTTCGAACTCGGCAAGAAAACAGTGCTCGTATCCGGGATGAGCCAGCTTTCAACCCGCATGTACACTTCGCTGCGCGAGCTGATCGGCGGGTGGCGCAAGAATCTGTTTGCCGGCGGCCGCCACTCAATGCCCCTCGGGGCGAGATCCGCAGCGCTCGCCCCGCTACTCCTGCCGCTCCCGTTTCTAATGCAACTTGTACCGGCGACTCTGCTTGTAGTCGCGCTCGTTCTACAGCTGCACGCCTTGTTGATTTGGAGCGCCATATCCGTAGCGTTCACGCTCTTGTCGTGGCTCGTGTACTATCGAATGGCACAGGTCCCGGTTGGCTATGCTCTGCTTTATCCGCTCGGCGCGGCGGTGGCACTTTATATCGCGCTGTCTGCAATCATTCGCGGGAGTCGCGTTGAGTGGAAGGGCCGCGAATACGAGAGCGCGAATCCGGCCAACGTGTGACGACTGCATAATCGGATACCGCCGCGCTACTCAGGGTTGGTCAATGGTCGAGTCAGCTCCGTGCGCCAGTAGACCGGATTGGGACTGGACTCGGGCCCCACGAGGTAAACCTCCCACAGCTCGGGCGCCGCGGTATATCTCGCGGTCGCAATCCACTTCCCGAACCACGCCCAGGCGTCGCTGAGCCCGTCATACCCGCCGTAATAGACTGTACGCGCGACAGTTGTGGCCGGAAACTGACTTTGAGTCACCCGTCCCACAGGCGCGATTGGCGCGGACACCGGAACACCCACTTCGAAATCGAACGCTTCTGGCGACATCCGAAAGTGGTGTGCGAACACAGGACCGGCCGGACCGACACCCTGAGCCGCGACAGCTTCCATGACTTCGGTTATTGCAGGACCCATGACGGCCTGCATCTCCACGCGAGGAATCGTGAAGCGAATCACTGCGGTGAGTTGCGAGTCCAACTGCAGGATTTGGGGAGTATCGACCACGGAGATGTCCTCGCAATTTCGTTCGGTGCCAGCTGGAAAGATCAGTCGGCGACAGCGCCCGCGTAACCCCGCCGAGCGGGATCCAGACTGCAATTGCCCGTATCGCGAATAGGGCTCCCGGTCATAGAGCACTCCGGATTTCGCCCAACCCGGCACAAATCGGTCATCCCAGTCAACACGACGACGCGTATCAGATCACTTCTTTGCAACGACAATAAGCTTCGCGTCGTCCTTCGCGATCTGATTTATCCATTTCAGCAAGATTGGCAGCTGGTCGGGGGCAAAAACGCCGGAAGCACCGGTCAGGGTCCGGGTCAGGACCAGGTCGCTCCCTACCTGAGCATACTGACTGTCATACGTCCCAAATTCGCTCACCGCCGTAACGCTCGGCGGCAGTTCAACGCGCCAGCCCGCTGGCAGCGTTACGCGCAATGTCATTTTCGCCTGACTATATCCGAACAACTTCACCGCATCAATGGGAAACCGCCGAGGGCCAGCGCTTTCGATCTGCTGCGCAACTGTCGCAAATGCACTCATGGAGCCCAATGGATTCGTGACAATTGCATTGTCTCCAGCCATTGAGGCGGCGTGACCATTCCTTATCAGCAATGACATTCTTGGCGCTGCGGCAAGATCTTTCCCCTTGAAGCCCGTCAGGCTGTCGCCCTGCGCACCATCGAATACACCGCCCGCAATGGAGTTTGCTGCCTGCGCGCGTTGCGTGGAGTCAAGCGGGTTCTCAAATGCGGTGCGTAATGCGTACTGGTTCGCACCAGTCGCGGTCGCGGAGTATGTACCGTTGAACATCCCATCCACAGACAGAGTTCCGACAATACGACGCTCGCTGACGTTGCTCATCAGAGGAGCCTTCGGGAACGTTATCTCCTCGATCGCGCCGTCCGGATGCACCACCATGCCGAACTCGCCCTGGTACTCGGAGGGCAACTCGCCCAGCGGGGTGAGCGACGCGGTAAGATCGGCGTATTCATACTTCGTTTCGTGCGGTCGCTTGAACGCGGCAATCACGTGATCAAGTTGATCGATGGACGGCATATCACGCCTGACACCACCCGTGGAGCTGAGCAACACGGGATACGCGGTGATGCCCAACTTCTTCAATGCGACTACGAATAGCGTAGCCTTGTCCTTGCAGTCGCCAAATCCGGTGCGAACGACCTCATCCGGCGATCGCGGTTGATACCCGCCGAGCCCCAGCGCGATTGCGACGTAGCGGATATCCTGCGCAACCCACCGATGCACAGCACGAATGGAATCGTCAAGCGTTCGCGCATCTTTAACAGCGACGCCAATCGCGGAATCAACAGCGGGCGTCGCTACATATCGCGACGCCGCATTGCCTGCATACCACTTTCCTATCGCTGACCAGGTGGTTGGCGACGATATCAGTACAGTCATGTACACGCCATTCGAATCCGAAGCGAACACTTCTGGCTTGATCGTTGGAATGTCGCGGGTCGCCCAGACGAGCGTACGTCGCCCATTTGCCGTCTTCTCCGTGCGCGCGAAATTCAGGTTTGCTTCGCGAATGTGCGGCTTAAGACCGGCTGGCATATCAACGACGTACCGCGAACGCATGACACGCGTGCCTGAGCTCACGTTCCAAGACTCAAAGAAGTCACCTGGCAGAAACGGTTTCAGCTCTTCTATGGTGTAGCTGTAATCGACGATGGTTCCTGGCGCTACGCCCGTGAGCGAAACACGTACGACTTTCTGATCCGAGTATGTCGGGTCGCCAAACTGCGCTGGAACGTCCGATTCCTGGACATGCGACGGCGCGGAACTGATGACGGTTCCATCCAGTTTCACTACGTGCATCCAGTTGAGCGTGAAACGCTGGTGTTTCGGCGCGTACGTGAACTGTTCCTCGCTGTATCCGTCGACCGCCTCGGGGCGGAGTATCTGGACGATCTGGCGATACGTGGTTGATCCGCGACCATCCGCTTCGATGCGCAACACGCCATCATCCAGCAGCAACGCCTGGCGCTCCTCCGGGAAATCCGCCGGCTTGACCGCCAATCGATAGATCGTATCGGGATTGACCGTCGGATCCCCTGCAGTGGTTATGTGCGGCGCCTGGGCCATGCCAGACGACGAGACCGTGATGACGACGAGCCCGAACAGCAGCTGGCGATTTTTCAAAACTTTCTCCAAAACATCGTGCGCGTAGCTGAACCAGTCGCGTACGAGAACAGGTGGGTCGGAATTCGCGGCAGGAACGTACCACCCGTCGGGCTCAAGAGCTAGATCCGAGGCCACGCACGCGCCTTCAGCATCGACAAATGATCGCGCGCGCGTAGACCCGATCATTCTGACTCTTCCTGCAACACATACGATGGTCCGGTGCACTCACTCAACCACGCCAGGGAGATCATCGACGGGACCGATAGCGAGGCAGGAATCGACAGCCTCCTGGCACTACTCGGCTTCGCTGAAGCTCCCCTCGAGCTTGACGAGTTGAGCCAGCGGACGCTCGGGCTTCCAGACTCGCTACTCGCTGCCCGCGTCGCCGCAACTCCAGGAGCCCTTCGCGCACTGAGTGTTGACATCGCAAAGGACGCGAACGTCCAGCAATGCGTCGATTCGATCGCACAGAGGCTTTCGGCTTGTGCCCCACAATCGCTCTGGCTGATAATCGCCGTACAGCGGTCAAGCGCCACATTTGCCATTGCTGCCTCGCGCACAGGAGCGGCGGCTCTCCGCGTTTGCGCGATGATCTCCGAACAGGGATCTGTTTTGGACAGCGACGCAGAGACGGTGTGCTCACTAATTGCCGCAAGTGCGTTATCTGACGTCGTCGTGCGGTACCTGCGCTGGTTGGACATACTCAGCCGCGACGCCGTAACGCGCCGATTCTTCATCGCACTCACCGCAGCCACAGAGGGAATGGCGAAATCTCTCCCTGCGGCCGTGCCCTTCAATGACCGCCGAGCCATGGCTCTCCTCACTACGAGCAGGCTCATATTTCTGTCCTTCCTCGAAACAAAGGGATGGCTGAACGGTGACTTTGGCTTTCTCGCGAACGGTTTCGCCGAATGCGCAGCATCGGGCGGCGGGTACCAGCGACGCGTGCTGGAGCCTCTGTTCTTCGGCACACTCAATACTCGTGTGCATGAACGCGCGGCGCGCGCGCGGGCTTTCGGTCGAGTGCCGTTCCTCAATGGAGGGCTCTTTTCGCGCACTCCCGTCGAACGAATTCATCGCCGATCGCGATTCACCGACGAAACCTTGGGTGCGTTGTTCGGCGACGTGCTGATTCGTTACCGATTCACCGCTCGTGAAGATACCGCGAATTGGTCCCAAGCAGCGATCGATCCGGAAATGCTGGGAAAAGTATTTGAGTCATTTATGGATTCCGGTGACCGGAAGCGCGGCGGAGTCTTTTATACACCACAGACGCTGGTCGATCGCCTGACAGAGCTTACGCTTGTCAACGCACTGTGCAAGAGTGGTTTGTCACGCGACGACGCCACCGACCTGCTGACGGGTGATCATGCCGGAAGGAAGCCGAATTCGAAGCTCCTGGACGTGGTCAGCGATCTTCGCGTGCTTGATCCGGCGTGTGGTTCCGGAGCATTCCTTGTTCACGCGCTGGAGCGTATCGCGCTGCTTCGCGTGTCACTCGGCGAGGTGCATCCGCTTAGCGACGTTCGCCGTGCCGTTCTGACTCATTCGATTTTCGGCGTTGACGCCAGCGCGACCGCGGTCTGGCTGTGCGAGCTTCGCCTTTGGCTGTCGGTTGTCATAGACAGCGGTGAGTCCGACCCGATGCGGATTTCACCGCTTCCGAACCTGGACAGACAGATTCGCGTAGGAGACTCTCTGTCTGGGGATACGTTCGAAGGTACGAATCCAATGCAGCAACAGCCTCGCAGCATTGCTGCGATGCATCGTCGGTATGCACGCGCAACTGGCCGTCGAAAAGTCGCGCTAGGCAAGCAGCTGGACATCGCTGAACGCGAACGCGGAATGGCGGCAATCGACAGCGCAATTTCGAGAGCCCGCACCGAACGTAAGGATATTCTCAGTGCAGTCCGCGCGAAGGACCTGTTCAATACCCGGCGCGCCGCAAGCCACGTGTCGCGAGACCGGCTGCTGCAATTACGGACCGACCTCCGATCGCTGCGACACCAGCGCACGGCGATCGCACGTGGCGGACTACCTGCATTCAGCTATCCAACGCACTTTGCGAGTGTTGCCCGTGCCGGAGGCTTCGACATCGTCATCGGGAATCCACCGTGGGTACGTATCC
>JBDTAZ010000180.1:0-9247 GCA_039924325.1 Gemmatimonadaceae bacterium | reverse complement strand
GAGTGCGACGATCCGGACGATTGGCGGATTTCACCGCCGTAAACATTTGACGTTGCCGCCGCTAATGCCTCAGCAACGAGTCCGGATCAAGCGCAGTGCGTCCGCAGCCGAGCCTTGATTGATGGGCGATGCTCGGCCTACGGCTCGGGGAGCTGCACAGTCGAGCTCTATCGACGAGGAAGAACCTTTGCATGCACCTTGGCTTCGTGACGCGCCGCGTCAAATCGTGCTCCTGCTCTCAGCGGTGGCAATCGCGCTGGCCGCGACGCCAGTTGCTGGCGCGCAATCGGCTCGTACGGCAGTCACAGTTCCGGTTGCACTATTCACCCCGCCCTCGGATCCCGGCGCGGCTCGGAACACAGCGCGGTGTGTGGCCACGCTCGCCACCGTCGTCGCGGTTCGCGCGCAGAACGATAGTGGCAGTGCGGTTACCGAAGCTGACTCCATCGCAGATGACGGGGCTGATTTGGATGGGTCGTCGGCTGGATCTGGAATGGTAGTGGTCGACTCCCATGGTCGAATCATCAACCCGGACACTTCACGGCGCGCTTCTGGCGACGTTGCACGAGAGGGATGCTGCGTAACTCCCATGCCGGCGATCGTTTGGGCCAGATGGTCGACGGCTGGCTACGAACTCAGCACGGGTAACGGAACGCGTGAACGTTGCGTGGACGCGATGAACCCGCCGCCCAGCAGCCGTTCCCCGCAGTAGATCACGAGCGACTGGCCGGGAGAGATCGCGGCGACAGGCACATCGAGAGCGATCTCGATTGATGCATCTCCCACGCTCAGCACTGTGCCGCGCGCCAGCGGCGCACGATGCCGAATGCGGACTTCAACTGTATCTCCCGGTGTCGGCGGCGACGCGACCAGCCAGTTCACCTCCGTCGCCGCCACACTGCTGCCGAGCAGTTCCTCGCGCGGACCGACGACTACTGCGCGATCTGCCGGTCTGATTGCGACGACGTAAAGCGCCTCCGCGAAACCACCCGGCAATCCGCGTCGCTGCCCGACCGTGAATCGCGCGTAGCCGTTGTGCTCGCCGAGCAGGCGCCCGTCGCTGTGTTCGATCGGTCCGGTTTGAAGCGCCGGCGAATCAGCGCCTGCGCGTTCGGCGATGACCTTTATGTAGTCTCCGTCGGGAACGAAACAGATTTCCTGACTATCAGCCTTGTTCGCAACCATCGTCAGCCCGAGTCGCGTTGCAATTGCGCGTGTCTCTGCCTTCGTCATGTCTCCAACGGGAAGTATCATGCGCGAAATTACCGCGCGATCGATCCCCCAGAGAAAGTAGGTCTGGTCCTTCGCGTCATCGCGGCCGCGCAAAAGTTCGCCATCCCGAGCGCGTGCGTAGTGTCCGGTCGCGATCCATTGCGCGTCGATGTTGTTCGCCGTGTGCAGCAGGTCTCGGAACTTGGTGAACGTGTTGCAGCGCACGCACGGAATTGGCGTACGACCCGCAACATATTCCGCGACGAAGTCGTCCATCACGTCGTGGCCGAAACGGGTCTCGAGATTGAGCACGTAGTGCGGGATCCCGAGCCGTTCACAAACGCGCCGCGCATCATTCACGGAGTCGAGAGAGCAGCAGGGACGGTCTGGGACCTCGGAGCCGTCGGAGAACAGCTTCATCGTCGCGCCGACGACGTCGTAACCCTGTTCGACGAGGAGTGCGGCAGCGACGGAAGAGTCCACGCCGCCCGACATCGCGACAAGGACTCGGTTCGGTAGCATGGGTTGAATTTAATGAGCGGAGTAGGCGCGGGCTAACCTGCGCCTACCCGGGCCGAGCCTAGGCGACAGCCACAGTGCGCGCGCGCGCGACGAGTTTCGGAAATACTTCCGCAACCCGATCTACATCGGCTTCCGTATTGATGGGGCCAAAGCTCATGCGCACAGCGGCGCCGGCGAGCTGTGGGTCGACGCCCATCGCCTCCAGGACGTGGCTCGGTGTAAGGCTTCCGCTCTGGCATGCGCTGCCGCCCGAGCATGCGATGCCGCGCAGATCCAGCGCCATCAGCATCGACTCGTTATCAGTGCCCGGCACCGAGATGCTCAGTACGTGTGGTGCGCGCTTTGCGCCGAGGCTGTGAACGATCGCATCCGGAATCGCATCGAGAAGCAGCGCCTGCAGCCGATCGCGCATGTGTTCAGTCTCTTTCCAGTGCTTCTCACGTTCAGCGACGGCCAGCTCAGCTGCTGTAGCGAGTGCAACCACAAACGCGAGGTTTTCAGTACCCGCACGTCGACCACGATCCTGAGAGCCACCGCGAATCAACGGTTCGAATGGTGTGCCACGACGAATGAACAGCGCACCGATTCCCTTTGGCGCACCGATCTTGTGACCTGAGATTGAAAGCAGATCGAACGATTGCGTACGCGCGTCGATCTCGACTTTTCCGAATCCCTGAACCGCGTCGGTGTGAAAGATCACTCCGCGAGCCTTCGCGCGACGCGCGAGCTCCGGAATGTCCTGGATCACGCCGGTTTCGTTGTTCACCCACATCACACTCGCAACTGCAACGTCGTCGCGAACTAGTTCGTCGAATGAAGCGTCGCGGACGACGCCATTTCCATCGACTTCCAGCAACCGTTCTTCACCGCCTTCGTGAACGACTTCGTGCGCGGCAGCGAGAACCGCCTTGTGTTCGATTGGCGATGTAACGACTGCGTTTCTGCCGCTGCCGTGCAACGAACGCCAGAGACAAAGGACCGCGGTGTTATCGCCTTCGGTGCCGCACGAATTGAACGAAATTTCGTCAGGATGCGCGCCAAGACACGCTGCGAGCCGCTCTCGAGCCTCATCCAACGCGACGCGCGCCTCTCGGCCAAACCGATGCACCGAAGATGGATTGCCGAACTTGGGCCCAAAAAACGGGCGCATGGCCTCGAACACTTCTTCCCTGACGGGAGTGGTCGCTGCGTTATCGAGATAAATGGCGGGATGGGACATCTCTGATAAGCTAATAAAACTCGGCGCGGATCGCCCAGAGCTCGGGGAAGAACCGGTTGCCGAGGGTGTCCCGGAGGGCCTTGGCGCCGAGCGATCCGCCGGTGCCTGGGGTAGTTGGGCCGATGACTCGTTCGATAGCCTCGACGTGCAGGAATCGCCACATGGCAAACTCCTGTTCGTACGACATCAGGCCCTCGGCCAGAAGCCGAAGATCCCGATCCGAATCGCGCGTATAGACCTGGCGGAGTGCGACCCCTCTCTGGACCAACAGACTGGCGAATACCTCGGGCAGGCCTGGCCGCGTCATCGCCTCCTCGACCATCGGTTCGAGCGGCTGCTGCGAGCGCAGATAGGAGAGGTAATCAGGATCGCGAAGCCCTGAAATCAGTTCGATAGACCTGAATTGCGCGCTCTGGCCACCAGTTGACGTTCCAAGGTTGCCGCGGAACTGCGAGAATCCGTGCGGGGAAAGAGTGTCGAGCGCATGCAATTGCGCCGTGACGATTCGCATGAGCCCCGTTACCCGACCGACGGACTCTACCGCTTCCATGACCTGAGCGTTCGCCATTAAATCGCAGAGCTTCCGTAGTTCGTGCAGAATCAGCTTGAACCAGAGTTCGCTCGACTGGTGCACTGTAATGAAGAGCAGCTCATCAGGGTGCTCCGGCGAACTGCGCGCACACTGGAGTGACAGAAGCTCCTTGAGCTTGAGATACGTCGGGTACGTTGGTTCATCGTCCGTCAAAACGTGTTTACCTCGAGCGTTGCGATGTCGTCCACGCGCATGGTCTCTGTCGTGTAGAACGGTTCGCCAAAACGCGTGCGTATGAGCGACCCATAATGTGCAGACTGGTGCCGTACTACGTCGTAAAGCGGCTCTCCGGTAGGATAAACTTCGCCGGCCTGCACCGCGTTATCGAATTGGGAACCGTAACACTGAATCGCGCGAAGCTTCTCCTCGAAGACGTCGCTTATGTCGACGACGAACGTCGGCTTGACGTAGTCTTCACGAAATGCGAGCGCGTGAAGAATCTTGCTTGGCCTGAATGCTGGTACGCCGGGCACTATCTTCGCGAGCCCCGCGACAAAACACGCGTCGCGAATCAATTGTGCAGCGACGATGTGGTCCGGGTGCCGACCTTCAAGCGGCGGCGCAATGACCACTCTGGGACGAAGTCTTCGAATCTCGAGGGCGAGAAGTGCACGCGTCTCTGGCGTATTGGTCAAACCGGCATCCGGCAGGCCAAGATTCACCCGCTCGATGACTCCGAGGATCTTCGACGCTTCGTCTGACTCTCGCCCGCGTAGTTCGGCTGAGCCACGCGTGCCCGTCTCGCCCGCGGTAAGGTCTATGATCGCTGTTGCGCGGCCCTTCCTGGCGGACTTTATCAGGGTTCCGCCGCAGGTCAGCTCGACGTCGTCCCGGTGTGCCGCGATGGCCAGAATATCCACGTCTGTCATGCGCTGGAACTTACGGCCCACGGTGCGAATGTGTCATTCGGCTTATGCTCGGGGGCAGCGGACAGAATAAGCCACCCCCTGCAAAGCGACGTTGTCACTCGTAGCGGAGAGCTTCCACGGGGTCCATGCGCGAGGCCTTGAGCGCTGGCATCATGCCAAAGACGATTCCAGTCACCACGCTTGCACCAACCGCCGTTCCGATGGACCAGAGCGGGATGCTTGCAGCGAGTGGTGTGAACGCGCGAAGCGCGAGCGTCCCCATCCACCCAAGGAACATACCCACGAAAGCGCCAATTCCGGTGAGAGTGACCGCCTCCACCAGGAATTGCCAGAGAATGGTTTTTCGCGTGGCGCCGAGTGCCTTGCGCACGCCTATTTCGCGAGTCCGCTCAGTGACGCTGATCATCATGATTGCGATGACACCGACGCCGCCGACCAGAGTTCCGACTGCGGAGAGCGCAATCATGACAATGAAGAACATGCCGAAGATCTTGTTGTAGGTCTCGAAAAGCTTGTCCTGGGTAATGATCGCAAACGTGTTGTCGGCACCCGGTTTGAGGCCACGTCCGCCGCGAAGCGCAGCGGTTACTGCATCAATGGCATCATCGCGCTCAACCCCCGGTGCCGGCTTTACCGTCAGCTGAATTCCGCGCTGGCCGGTACCGAGGTGACGAAATGCCGCCTCCATGGGTACAATAGCTTTTGCGCCATTGCCTCCGGTGATAAAACTGGCGATATAGTGATAGACACCGATGACCTGAAACGGACTGCCCTTGATTGAGATCTGTTTCCCAATCGGATCAACCTCGCCGAACAGATCCTTGGCCATTTCGTCGTTGACCAGGACAACCTGCGCACCGGACGAGTTCTCCGCGCTAGTGAAAGTCCGGCCGACGGAGATGTCTCCACCATCGACCTCGGTCCAGTTGGCCGTGTAAGCAGTGATCGTTGGCGACGGGAGGTTTTGCTGCCTGTACGTGACGGGACCCTGATCGTTGGTGCGCGCCGTAACGGTTTCAATGCCCGGGAGCCGCGAAAGCGTCTGGATTTCTTCCTTGCTGATCGGCGGATTGCGCAACCACTTGCAGGTATCGTCAGTACCGTCACACGCCTCGAACGTGATGGGGTAGCGAGACACAAAGAACGTTGACGGGCCAGCTTTCTCAAAGTCCGCGGCCACGCTCTGGTTGATACCGTGAATCGCGCCGGAAATAAGGACGACAACGAATACACCAATAGCGACGCCGAGGATTGTGAGCGCTGCACGAACGCGATTGGCGCGCAACGCGTCGATCGCGATTGTAACGCCTTCTAGTACGGAATAGATGCGAGTGGCGAGGCTCATCTTACTCGGCGCGGAGCGCAGTTATTGGATCAAGCCGGGCTGCCCGGCTCGCGGGATACACCCCCGCAACAATTCCTACGCCCGCTCCAAGGATCACCGCGACTATTACCGACCATGCCGCGACGTGTGTTGGCAGGGGCGACAGGTAGGCGATGAGGGCAGAGATCCCAACTCCGATTAACACGCCGACTATTGCACCAACAGTGCTCAACGTGGCGGATTCCACGAGAAACTGCGCGAGTATGTCACGCCGGCGCGCGCCAAGCGCCTTGCGAACGCCAATCTCTGCCGTACGCTCGGACACGGACACCAGCATGATATTCATGATTACGATTGCGCCAACGATCACGCCGATCATCGGGAGCGCGATCCCGGCAACAACCAGGTAGCCCTTGATCTTGTCCCAGAACTCGAGGTCCTGATCTGACGTCTCCAGGACGAAGTTGTCTTTGACCTCGGGCATCAAATGCCGACGCGATCTCATTACAGAACGTACCGCGTCTTCCGCGATGATCATCGTCTGTGGATCGGGTGACTGGACCATGATTGCGTCAATCACGCCGCGCCTATTTGTCAACGCCTTCAACGGTGAGTTGAGCGGTGCGACGATGAACTTGTCAAGCGACTGTCCGAAAACACTACCCTGTGTCTCGGCAATGCCGATCACAGTGTATGGAAGGTGGCCCACCTTGAGCTCGCGCCCTATCGGATCAACGCCCGGGAAGAAGTAGGTCGCCACATCCTGACCGATCACGACAACTGGCGAACCGAGGGCGTCTTCCTGCTGCGTGAAGACACGGCCCTCGGTGACGCCGAGATTCTTGATTGTGAAGTACTGATATGAGACGTTGGAAGCGTCTACCTGTTTGGGCTTGGCGACATATCTGGACTCTACGAAAAGCTGGTCTTCGCTGACGACAGCAGCCCTGCTACCTGGTGGCAGAGCAGCCATGACCGGGGCGATGTCCGCATCCTGGATTTTCGGGCGCCGGTTCCACTCCTGCCACGTAGTCCGGTCGGTGCCACCGATTGTCACTTCAGGTCGCTGGCGCAAGTTGAACGTATTGATGGGGATGAGTTTCCCCATTATGTCGTCCTGCATGTACTTGCCCATGCCTTCTACGATCGAGACGACGGCTATGAGAAACATGACGCCGATCATCACGCCGAGCAGAGTGAAGAAGCTCTTGAGCTTCTGCACTCTGATCTGCGACAATGCCAACACTACCGCCTCGTAAAAGCGCACGAGTTATCCGACCACGGATGAGCCGAACGCGCTGAGGCGTTCGTGGAAATTTTCGCGTCTTTCGTCCGTCTCGACTATTCCGTCACGGAGCACAATCACTCGCCGAGCATGCGCTGCGATATCGGGTTCATGGGTAACCATGATTACAGTTTGCCCGTGATCAGAAAGGCCACTGAAGACACGCATGATGTCTTCGGAAGTGCGCGAATCCAGGTTTCCGGTCGGCTCGTCAGCGAGCAGGATGGCCGGACGGTTTACCAGTGCGCGCGCAATCGCGACGCGCTGCCTTTGGCCGCCGGACAGCTCGTTCGGTCGGTGATCCAGACGCGAACCAAGTTCGACTCGCTCGAGTGCTTCCTTCGCGCGTTCACGACGCTCGTCGCCCGACACACCGGCGTAAACCAGCGGGAGCTCCACGTTCTGCAAAGCGGTGGACCGGGGAAGTAGGTTGAACGTCTGGAAGACGAAGCCGATTTCCTTGTTGCGGACACGCGCCAAAGCGTCATCAGTCATGTCGGAAACGAGCGTACCGTTCAGCCAGTATTCGCCCGCGTCCGGTGTGTCGAGGCAGCCAATAAGGTTCATCAGCGTCGACTTGCCCGATCCGGATGGTCCCATGATAGCGACGTACTCATTACGCCGCACAGCCAGATCAACGCCGCGCAGAGCTCGGACGATTTCGCCGCCCATGTCGTATTCGCGCTTGAGTCCGCGCGCTACGATTGCCCACTCCTGTCCTGGTGTAGCGCCGCTGACAGCTGTTACCGCTCTGCGTTCAGCGGTTGTACTGAGCGGTGCTTCGTCTATTTCATTCGTCATGATGATTTCGTTGAATCGCCCTTCTTCGCGGCTTTCACCGCGCGCACGACAGTGCCGTCCTTTAGGTCGCGGATCGCCTGGTACGTGCCAGTAACGATTTTCTCGCCCGGCTTGAGGCCACTGAGCACCTCGAAGTACTGCTCTCCCGCTATACCTACCTTTACGGGGCGGAAGGTTACCTTGTTGTCCGCTCCAACGACAAATACACCATCCGCGTCCTTCTTGCCCACTTCCTTGAGCTGTGGCTTGCCGACCGCCGCCGCCGAATCCCCACCGGCGACTGGGGCATTCTCGCGGATAGTCAGGGCGATAATCGGAATGGCCATGGCCTGCTTCCGAGTGTCAGTGATGATCTTGGCTGTGGCCGAGAAGTCCGGCCGCGTCTGGGGCGGCGGATTCAGGAGACGAACCGTCACGTAGTAGTCCACGGCCTGGTCGGTCGCAGTGGAGGCACTCGTGGTCGGCGTCAGCGAGCTGTTGGAGATCTCCGTTACCTGTCCGCGAAACGTGGTATCCGGGAAGGCGTCGATCTGGACCTGCGCCGAGTCGCCGACCTTGACATGGGCTACATCGGTCTCGTTGACCTTGACCTTGGTCTCCAGGTTGGACATGTCGCTGACCGTAAGAAGGGTCGCGGCGTCCTTGTTGAGGGTACCCTGGATAGCCGTTTCGCCCGCTTCCACGTTCAAGCGCGTTATCTGGCCGTCGATGGGGGAGACGATCGTTGTCTTGTTGAGTGAGCTGTTCGCGTCCTGAAGGGCGGCCTCGGCCTGTGCAACGCCATGTGTGGCATTGTCCATCATGGCCTGATTCACCTTGACCGCCGTTGACAGCTGATCGACCTGGTCAGCGGAAACGAGCGTTGGATTTCGCTTCTGAAGATCGGCGGTACGCTGGTACGTGCTCTTTGCCTGTGCGAGATTCGCCTGGGCCTGTGCGACCTGGGCGCGACTGCTCGCCACTGCTGCCTGATTTCGGACGACTGCGGCCTGGTACTGGGACGGATCGATCTCGAGAAGGAACTGGCCCTTCTTTACGATGTCGCCTTCCTTGACTGCGAGGCGGGTAATACGGCCTGAAACGTCGGACGCGACGTCCACCTTGGTGTGAGAGGCCACCTGGCCGCTAGCCGTTACCGACGCAACAAGGTCGCGGTTGCCGACCGCCTCAATCTTTACCTCTACAGCCTTGTCGCCGCCCTTCTTGGCGGCGATGACGCCCACCGCGATGACTGCGGCAAGAACCACAACGCCAACGATTGATTTCGTACGTTTCTGCATGTTTTTATCCGTTAACGTAGAGGCCGGCCAACCGCGCTCTCCAGCGCGGCGACTGCCTTGTGATAGTTGTAGATGGCATTGATGCGGTCGTTCTCAGCCTGCGCATACGCAGCGCGCGACGTCGTGAGATCCGTGAACGTCGC
>JBDTAZ010000179.1:0-12526 GCA_039924325.1 Gemmatimonadaceae bacterium | reverse complement strand
AAGGTGGCAGGTGGAACTGTGGTGATCAGATTCGAACGCTATCCGAGAATGGATGACCTCGTCGAAGTCGAGGGATCGCCGGAAGGTATCGAGTACGCCATAAGGATACTTGAGATACCGCGCGACCGATTCGTCGGGGACCGATTGACGGACTTCGTCACCGCGTACGAAGCGAGAACCGGGAATCGTGCCGCTGTTTGCGAAGCAGAGTTGAGCGGCGGACGGACCTGATACCAGTTGCGTCGACAGTGTAGGGGAGATGGAAGCCACCCCTACACCGTTGTTTCTACGCTGTTTGCGGCTGTGCGTGAATGCCCGGTGCAGTTGCGGTAATCTTGCGGCGTGATTGCATGATTATGATTCCCGCAATCACGAAGCCAATCGCAACGACTTGCGCCGTGGTGAATGGCCCGAAGAAACGGTCATCCTTCGCGCGGAAGATTTCCATGACGAAGCGTTCAACACCCGCGAGAACGCAATACAGTCCGAAGAGCCATCCTTCGGCGTGCTTGTGGTCTCGCAGTCGCCACAAGATGAGGAACATGATGAACGCCAGTATCACCTCGTAGAGCTGAGTCGGGTGAACTGACACCACTTCCAGCGGATTCATTCCGGCAGGGAAGTGCATGTGAAACAACTTCGTCATGTTCTGGACCGTTGTCGGCGGGGCGCCGTTCGGGAATGAGACGGCCCACGGCCCATTCCACGGGCGGCCGTAGTCATCGCCGACGGCCCAGCACCCGGTGCGCCCGACGGCGTATGCTGCCGCCACGCAGATTCCGCCGACGTCGGCGATCCGGTACAGGCTTAGATGTTTGCGCCACGCCACAAAAAGAACGGCCACGATACCGCCCATCAGCCCGCCCCAAAACACGAGTCCGGCGCGGCTGAAGAGAGCGCTCATTTCTCCCATCAGAATGGCGTAGTAGATCTTACCGCCGAGAAGGCCGCCAATTACGGCTGCGAAGATCAGATCGGAAATAGGCGCCGGATCGTGACCGCGGCGCCAGAGTTCGTGCTGTGCGATGATCTGCGCGATAATGAACGCAGCGAGCACGGCTATGCCAAAGCCGGTAAACTCGAATTGCCCGATGTTATATGTAAACGCGTTCTGCGAAATCGAGGCGTAAATGTGGATCATGCCTGGCCGGGGAGAGGGGCCGCGGCGTGCGCGGCTTGTTCGAGCGATGCCCGCTCACCCTGATAATAGCGGAAAAGCCCCGCGCGGGCGATCATGGCGGCGTTATCTGTCGCCAGCCGAGGGGGCGGCGCGTACACCCGTACGTCACCTTCCATGCGCCGACGGATTGAGTCCGAGAGCGCGCGGTTGCACGCCACACCGCCTCCGAGTACCACACGTTCGCGCTTGTACAGCACAGCCGCGCGGGCGGTCTTCTCGACCAGGGTTTCCACCAGCGCATCCTGGAAGCCGCGCGCGATGTCCGCGCGGTCGCGCTCTATATCGTCCGATCCACGAACCGCGTTGAGTACGGCCGTTTTGAGTCCGCTGAACGATACGTCAAAATAGGACGGGTCCCCGACGGCGGTATTGCGCTTCAGCATGGGACGGCTGAAACGGAACCGTGACGGGTCGCCTTGGCTCGCGAGCGCTTCAACGTGCCGGCCTCCCGGGTAGGGGAGGCCGAGGAGTTTGGCAACCTTGTCGTACGCTTCTCCGGCGGCGTCATCGCGGGTCGAACCCAGGAGCTTGTATTCTCCCCATGACGGCACGTCGAGTAGAAGCGTGTGTCCACCTGAGACGAGTAGGGCGGTAAATGGCGGCTCCGCGTCGGGTTCGTCGAGGGACGTCGCGAAGAGGTGGCCCTCCATGTGATGGACTGCTACCAGCGGAATGCCGAGCGCGAGCGACAGCCCCTTGGCGTAATTGAGGCCCACCATTAGTGCGCCGACAAGACCTGGCTCGGCTGTGACAGCAATGGCATCCAGCTGGTCGAATCCGGAGTCAGCTTGTGACAGAGCTTCACGCACGACCGGAACTATTGCGGTGAGATGTGCACGCGATGCGATTTCGGGGACCACGCCGCCAAACACGCGATGTATATCCTGCGACAGTATTACCAGTGAGCGAAGAGCCGGCTTGCCGGTTACGTCGTCGATGATCGCGGCCGACGTTTCATCGCAGGACGTTTCAATGCCGAGTATGCGGGTCATTGCTGGCTCAAGCCGAGGTCACTCGGCGAGCAGTCGCTCGATGAGCCGTCGATTTCCTTCCGAGTCCCAGTCTGTTGCCTCCGCCACCTTCTTGCGGATGACCCCGTCTTTCCCAACGATTACGGTTTCTGGATAACCGGTCACCTGATATGCATGTTCGATAGCGCCTGCTGAATCGTGCAGCACATCGAATGTCATTCCCATATCATGAACGAAAGCGCGGATGGCAGGCGCAGTGCCGGGATCATCAATGCTCACAGCAACGACGCGCAGGCCCTTTGGTCCGTATGCGCGGTACAGCCGCTCGATACTGGGCATCTCAACGCGGCAAGGTTGGCACCATGTTGCCCAGACGTTGATCAGAACAACCTGACCCTTGTAGTCCGCGAGCGACTTTTGTTGCGGAGGCGTGTCGAGCGTGACCGCGTGGAAGTCAGGCGCGCGCGTTCCAGTACCAAGCGGATGAAGTTCCGTGCCCAGCTCGCGAGTGATAGCGAAGCCGATCCCTGCGACAGCGATCAGGACGATCGCTACGATTCCAAGTTGTTGGCGCCCCGTCATGCTACCTCGATGGCGGCGATTCTCAGAGCGCCGATTTCCGCGGAAGGTTTCGTCGCTGCGAAGATCGCGTTACCGGCGACAAACGCATCCGCGCCGGCGCGACGACATTGCAGGATCGTGTCACGTGATACGCCGCCATCTATCTCTAGATCCGCGTCGCAATGCGATTCGTCAAGAAGTTTTCGTGCGCGACGAATCTTGTCGACCGATGCGGGGATGAATTTCTGACCTCCGAAACCGGGATTGACAGTCATGATCAGCAGAAGATCCATATCGTCCGTCACTTCGACGACTGCATTGAGTGGCGTCGCTGGATTAAGTGCGACGCCCGCTCGGCATCCCAGCGCCCGAATCTGCGCGAGATTTCGCTGAAGATGAACCGTTGCTTCAGCGTGTATGGTGAGACCCGTTGCGCCGGCATTTGCGAAATCTTCGAGGTAAGACTCCGGATGTTCAACCATGAGGTGGACGTCAATCGGTAGCATCGTGCAGCGACGGACAGCGTCGATCGCCTTGGCGCCGAAAGTCAGGTTGGGTACGAACTGGCCGTCCATCACATCCACGTGAATCCAGTCGGCTCCCCCTTGCTCGCACATCGCCATCTCATCCCGGAGACAGGCGAAGTCCGCGCTCAGGATGGAGGGGGCAATACGGATTGGTTTCACTGGCATGGCCTACTCAGGGTGAAGCGTGTCCGGCGATGGAGGGGTATCCGGCCGATCGGCCGTGTCCGCTCCGTGGGCAATACCGGGGAGCGGTTTCCGCTGCCGTAGTCGCATTGTATCGGAGGTACTGTCAGGCGGAAAGTACGAGACCGTAATGCTCACTGTTCCGCGGACCAGGATGAGCGAATCCGCGAGGGGCGTTTGCCGCAGGACGGTGTTGGGCGGCTGGAACGAACTGGTGTCGCGTGTAACGGCCACGCGCAGCCGAAGTCTGTTGAGCACACCCCGCGCGTCTGGCAGCGTCATACCCACGAGATCGGGTGTGAGAATCGGGACCGTGTCGTCGGGAGGTGTTTCGGTGATCTGCGCGGCGACAGGCGACGGCTCGATTGGAGGCGATATCGGCTGCACGACTTGCGTCGCCAAGCCGGTGTCAATCGGCTGGGGCGAAGTTGCGGTGTCGAAAGTCTGTGTCTGCGGCGCCGATGGTACAATCTTCGACGGAAGGACGAAGACGAACATCACGACGTAGGCGAGCGCGAAGCCGCCAATGCCGATCACGATGTAAGGAAACGCACGCCGCAGAAGCGCGCGAAAATTCACCTATTCCGATCTCCGAAGTCTCGCGGCAAACGCGCCGTCGGTCCCGTGCTTGTGTGGCAGCACCCGTAATCTGCCAGCATCGAGCGTTGATGCAGGAACGGCGCCATCCGGTGGCGGCTCAAGCACAAACTGCGGATGCTCGGACAGGAAAGTCTCGATTTGCTGATCGTTTTCTTCCGTTTCGAGCGAGCAGGTGCTGTAAATCAGAAGACCGCCCGGCCGGACCGCTTCCGCGGCGGCGCGGAGTATGGAGCGCTGAATAGTGGGCATTACGGCCAGATCCGACACCTTGAGCCGCCAGCGCGCGTCCGGATGACGCCGGAAGGTTCCGGTGCCTGTGCACGGGACGTCCACCAGGACTGCGTCGAGATCGTGGAGAGCGGGATGTCGCGCGTCGTTGACGAGTGGGATCACGTTGGTCGACCGGAGGCGCTGCGCGGTAGCTGTGATCCGCTGCAGCCGGGCCGCAGAACGATCCGCCGAAAAAACCACCCCGGCATCCCGTGCCATTTCAAAGGTCTTGCCGCCAGGGGCAGCACAGAAGTCCGCGACGCGCGAGCCAGCTGGAATCGCGGCGTACTGAACCACCAGGGTTGCGGCGGAATCCTGAACGAAAAAGTGACCGTCGGTAAAGGCCGCGAGCTCAGTGAGAGCTACGCCATGACCGAGTTCGATGGATTCAGCGACGAGCGGGGCTGCGTGAATTGCAACGCCGGCCTCGGCAAGCGCATCTGCCAATTCGGATCTGGTGACGCCGAATGGCCGGAGAATGACAGGCGCTTCAGTGTTGTTGGCCGTGAGAAGGGCCGCGGTGTCATCGGCGCCCCAGCGGGCGACCCAGCGGGCGACGAGCCAGCGCGGGTGCGAACTGGAAAGGGCCAGGGCATCGATCGGATCCGGGGGAGTTGCCACGGCCAGATTCGTCCGCTCCCTATCGGTGCGGCGGAGCACTGCATTGGCAAGCTTGCTGGCGCCTATCCCATGCCGGGTTTTGGTCAGCTCGACGGTCTGCGCGATTGCTGCGTAGGCCGGTACGGAACCCATGCACAGCAACTGGTAAGCGCCAAGGCGAAGAAGATCTATGAGATCGGGGTCCAGCCGGGCGAGGCCGCCGCGAACGCGGTCGGAAAGAATGGCGTCGAGAAATGCTCGCCGCCGCATCATCCCGTACAGAAGTTCCTGGGTCCAACGCCTATCACGGGAATCGATTTGCGTGGTATGGCGCTCGAACGAAGGATCCAGCAGCTGACCAGCGCGCACATCGGAGCAGACTTCCGCAGCGATGATCCGGGTAACGGTGATCGATGAGCTGCGTGCGGCGCTGGTCGAGGGGTCGCTCACCTGGACGTTCACGCTGTGAGCGCTCGGCTGCCCAGCACGGACTCCGGGCTCGCTAATGGCTGACGCCCCGCGAGAGCACGGGGGCGCGAGGGGTCTTCCACGCGGATGCTGGTCAATGGCACGACACGATGGGAGCTGTCAAAAACGAACGCACGGAAATGGCCAGCGTCGTTCAAGTCAGCCTCCCCATGAAGCGCTCTAGCTTGCGAGTCACTAGGTGCAGGGGTTGCAGATATCAAAGTTTTGCGAGTGCGCCGAAAAGTCCGATTCCAGCCGACGACTACCATCTGCGCATCGCGTCCTAATTTTGTGAGAAGTGAAGCGAGTGTCGTGCCGGGGCCAATATACACATTACCGGCGTTCCCGCCTAGAAAAGTCCCAAATCGTCCACCTGGCGCTCGCGTCGGCCCAAAAATACAGGCAGATCGTCCCAGCGTACGGGCGTAGAGTGGGGAACCGCGCTTTTGCGGCGGCGGCCAAATCTGGGGATGGTCGATGGATTCGACCAGAATCCGGTCGATTTAAGCCACTTTCGTCCCGAATTTTGGAGGGGCCGGAGGCGCCAGCCGACTCGGCCCGGACTGTCGGATGCGGTTTGTGTCCAACACCCGTCGAGGTAGTGCGACACGTCGGTTTTTCAGCACCGGCTTATCACCTCGAGTTTAACGAGGCTAGCGGCGGCTACCGGAGGCTACCGGAGGCTACCGGAGGCTAGCCCCCCGAGGATGTCCCCAACGGAGATGCCGCGTCCACGGTGCCATGCCGCGGCCTGCATGCGTTTCTTGCCTGAGGGCTGAACGTCGCAGATCCGCACAGCGCCGGTGCCGCAGCCGACGACGAGCCCCTCGTCGCCGGTGTCCAAAACTTCGCCAGCGCGCCCGTTGACGTCGAACATTCGCCTCGCTCCAAATATCTTGACGTCTGCCCCTCGGTGGGTGCTCCATGCACCGGGTCTGGGGTCGTAAGCCTGAATGGCATTTGCGACTTCCTTCGCGCCGAGGGTCCAGTCAATGCGAGTAGTCTCGCGATCCACCTTTCGTGCGTAGGTCGCGCGAGAGTCGTCCTGCGGGTGCTCGGGCGCGCGGCCGATCTCGATCAACGTGAGTGCCTCGATGAGTGCGAGTGCGCCCATTTCGGAGAGCCGGCCGGCCAATTCGCCGTAAGTCTCGTCGTCGGCGATCGGCGTCCGCGATTGGAGGACAATCGGGCCGGCGTCGAGCGCGGGCACCATTCGCATGATGGTAACTCCCGTCTCGGTAAGACCGTCGCGGATCGCCGCCTGGATTGGTGCGGCGCCGCGAAGCGCCGGAAGGAGCGAGGCGTGGATGTTGAGCGTGCCCAGTCGTGGCAAATCGATGATCTGCTTCGGTAGAATGTGGCCATACGCGACCACAACCGAGAGATCTGGCGCGACGACTTCAAGAAGTTCGTAGAAATCGGGCTCGCGCGGCGACGACGGCTGAAATACCGGGAGTGACTCCTTGAGCGCTATCTGCTTGATGGTGGGCGCCGTCAGAACCCGGTCGCGGCCGACAGGCGTGTCTGGCCGCGTGACAACCGCGCAGACCTCGAATCCTTCGCCCGCCAGCGCGCGCAGTGCGGGCGCAGCGAATTCGGGAGTGCCCCAGAACATTACGCGCATGTGCGCTTACAGCTCCGGTTCAAACGGGGGTGCAGAGCCTTTCGTCGAGGTGCCGCGCGAGCGGGACTTGCGCGAGTATTTCTTGCCGGGTTCGAGTTTTCGGACAAATCCCGGGTAGTTGGTCGCCTCTTTCTCCCACTTGCGCGCAGAGAACTTCCGCTTGATGAGGCTCAGGTAGTCGATGAACAGCTTTCCGTCGAGATGATCCAACTCGTGCTGAACGCATCGAGCGGAAAGATCGGTGAGCTCGATCTCGAGCGTGTTGCCTTCGAGATCGGTTGCGCGCACTACGATCCGAGTAGCGCGGTCCACGTCGCCGAAAATTTCGGGAATGGAAAGGCAGCCTTCCTCTGCGCGTTCGGTGCCCTGCCGTTCGATGATCTCAGGGTTGATCATCGTGAGCGGGTTTTCGTCGACGTCCATGACAAATACACGCTCCTTCCGCCCCACCTGTGGCGCCGCCAGACCAATGCCCTCCGCGGCGTACATGGTTTCGAACATGTCCGCGACCAGAGACTTGAGCTCTTCGGTTACGTGTGGAAGAGGTTGAGTGCGCTCTCGGAGGATCGGGTCCCCCAGCACCCGAATGTCGAGGACCGCCACCGCCAGTTATTCCTCTGGAGTCGTGGAGTTCTTGCGCATGATCTTGGCAATACGCCCGCGCTCAATGATCAACCGCGTGTCTCCGGATTTGATCGTCACGCGATCATCCAGGGAGACGACTGGGTTGCCATCCTTCGTCTGCTGTGCGATGTAGGTCACCTCGCCGACGACGCCACCAGATGTGACGATCTCGTCGCCACGACGCAGGCTGCGCAGCATCGTGTCATGGGACTTCTTTTGCTTCTGCTGAGGGCGCAGGAGGACAAAGTAGAAAATGGCGCCGATGGCACCATACATCACGATCGTGCTGATAAGCGGATTGTTCATCGTGTGAGTTGAGGCGTTGCGAAGTAGCGCCCGAGCCAGTCGGCGCTCCACCGATCGAACGTTCCGCCAGCGATGTGTTCCCGGGCGGTACGCATGAGTCGAATCAGGAAATGTACATTATGCAGGGACAGGAGGCGGAGTCCCAGGATCTCTTCGGAGACGAACAAATGCCGGAGATATGCGCGGCTGAATCTGGCGCAGGTTGGGCAATCACAATCCGCGTCGAGAGGGCCCGGGTCTTCGCGTAATTCGGCCCGCTTGACGTTCAGTCGGCCGTCGTGCGTGAAAACCGCGCCAGTCCGGCCCATCCGCGTCGGGGCGACGCAATCGAACAGATCTACCCCACGTCGGACGCCCTCGATGAGATCCTCGGGAAAGCCGACGCCCATCAGATACCGTGGACGGTCCCGCGGCAGAGCGTCGTCCGTCGTTTCGAGCATGGAATACATGTCCGGTTTGGCTTCACCGACTGATAATCCGCCGATGCCGAATCCGGCCCAATCCGCCTGATCGGCAATTCGCGCGACCGAATCACGACGGAGTTGCGGGTGAATTCCCCCCTGCACGATAGGGAACAGTGTCTGCGCGAATGGCGCGGTCGGGGCGGATTGGTTGAACGCGGAGAGACACCGTCCGAGCCAGCGCGCGCTGCGCTCCATGGCGTCCCTTGCTATGGTCTCGGAAGACTGCCCCGGAATTACGTGATCGAACTGCATCATCACGTCAGCACCCAGATTTCGTTCGATCCCAACGACGGATTCGGGCGTGAAGAATTTGGCGTCGCCGTTGATGTGACTGCGAAATTCAACTCCCTCTTCGCTGATCGTGCGCAGGGTCTCGAGCGAAAAGACCTGAAAACCGCCCGAATCGGTGAGCATCGGGCCGTCCCAGCCCATGAAATGGTGCAGGCCGCCCATTTTGCGAATCAGTTCGTCGCCGGGCCGGAGATGCAGGTGGTAGGCATTCGATAGCACCATCGAGGCGCCGGCGCGACGCAGGTCGTCGGGGTCGAGGGCCTTTACGGTTGCAAGCGTGCCGACCGGCATGAACGCCGGAGTCTCCACTCCGCCGTGCGGCGTCGCAAATACGCCGGTGCGCGCGGAGCCCTGTGTGTGCAGGATGTCGAAAGTGAACGGCATCGAATCAGATTATGAGCATTGCGTCGCCGTAGGAGAAGAAACGGTATCGCTCCTCGACGGCAGCTCTGTAAGCGCGCATGGTCAGGTCGTACCCGGCGAATGCCGCGACCAGCATGATGAGTGTGGAATGAGGCAGGTGGAAGTTAGTCAGGACGTGATCCACGGCGCGAAACGAATACGGTGGCCGGATAAATATCCGCGTCTCGGCACTGCCTGGTCTCACCAGCCCGTTCTCGTCCGAGGCGCTTTCGAGCGTACGGACAGAGGTTGTGCCGACAGCCCACGTTGCTGCACCACGCGCCTTTCCCGCGTTCAGCTGAGCCGCGGTAGGCGTGGAGATATCGTACCACTCTTCGTGCATCTCATGTTCGGCGGGATCTTCCACGTCGATGGGTTTGAAGGTGCCCGCGCCTACATGCAGGAGAACATCTGCAATGTCAACGCCGTTCGTCTTCAACTGTTGAAGAATCTCAGGAGTGAAGTGAAGTCCCGCTGTCGGCGCAGCAGCCGAGCCGGTCTCTCTGGCGTAAACTGTTTGATAGCGCTCAGCGTCGGGCGCCACGTCAGCGCGCGTAATGTACGGCGGAAGTGGTACATGCCCGAACTGTTCAATCGCCGTGGAGTCGCTGAGCGGTGATATTAGTTGAACGACGCGTGTATGCCGCTCCGTCGCCTCAAGAACGCGAACGTCCAACTGTGCGCTGACATGTATTGTACGGCCCGGCTTCAGCTTGCCACCCGGCCTGACCATCGCTTCGTATCGGGAGTCGCCGAGTGATTTTAGCAGGAGTACTTCGGCAGGCGCACCAGAATCACGAGATCCCAGCAATCGCGCGCGCATCACTCTCGTTGTGTTGCGAACGAGGACGTCGCCGGCCGGTATGTATTCAGTGATATTCCCGAACGTGCGGTGCGCGATGGACTGCGCGGCACGATCGATGACCATGAGCCGGCTCTCGCCGCGGAGCAACGGCGGCGTTTGTGCGATCAGCTGAGGCGGAAGGTGAAAATCGAAATCGGAAGTCCGACTACCGTGCATGACATTCGGGGCAGGTTACTGACGGATCCCGCACGTCAGAGCAAGCTTGTCTGCTGATTTTGCATTGGCGGCGTGTAACCGAAGTGCCTGTATGCCTGCGGTGTAGCGACTCGACCGCGTGGTGTTCGCTGAAGGAATCCGTTCTGCACGAGGAACGGTTCGTAGACTTCCTCGATTGTCCCAGCATCTTCACCAACCGCCGCACCGACGGTCGTGATGCCGACGGGTCCCCCGTCGAACTTTTCGATGATCGCTCTGAGAATGCGCGAATCCATGTCGTCGAGTCCAAACTGATCTACATCGAGCATCTGCAACGCCATTTCTGCCACAGGCAGCGTGATGATGCCCTCGGCGCGTACCTGTGCGTAATCGCGGACTCTGCGGAGGAGTCGGTTTGCGACGCGCGGCGTGCCACGAGAACGACGCGCGATTTCGTGCAGTCCCTTTTCGTCGATCTCAGTCTTGAGCACTTCGGCCGTGCGCCGGACAATGAGCTCGATTTCCTCGACAGGATAGTAATTGAGCCGTTGCTCGATTCCGAAGCGCGCGCGCAGCGGCGCAGTGAGCATGCCCAGTCGAGTAGTCGCGCCGATAAGTGTGAATCGTTCGATCGGCATCGTGATGGTCTGCGCCTTTGGGCCTTCCGACAGTCGAATCTCGATCTTGTAGTCCTCCATCGCCGGATAGAGGAATTCCTCAATTACCGGGCGAAGGCGATGTATCTCGTCGATGAATAGGATGTCGCACTCACGCATGTTCGTCAGCGTGCCCACCAGATCGCCCGGCTTTTCGAGCGCCGGTCCGGACGTGGTGTGGATATTGACGCCCAACTCACGCGCGATCAGCTCTGCGAGGGTCGTCTTGCCGAGGCCCGGCGGCCCGAAGAAAAGTGTATGATCCAGCGGTTCACGACGCGCGATTGCAGCTTCGATGTAGATCTGGAGCGAATCCTTGACCTTGGGCTGCCCGATGAACTCGGCGAGCTTCTGCGGTCTGAGCGAAAGCTCGACAACCGATTCGTCCGCGAGGACTTCGGGGGTGGTGATTTCGGTGCGGGTCATGGCTTGGGTGTCCAAAGCTACTTCGGGCATCGGTTAAGCATATTCCGAAGATAAACCGAAGGCAACCGTGTTCGATCCGGTGAAAAACGCTGGACCGCTATTTTCAGCGATTCAGCGGTGTAAAGCCTGGAGTCGCTCGGCCGCGCGGCCCAGCGTTTCGAAGGTTTTGCAGAACGCGAAGCGGACTGAGGAACTTCCCAAGTGCGGTTCGCCATAGAAACTGGAGCCGGGTACGGTGGCGATCCCAATGGTTTCGGCGAGCCAGACTGCGAAGTCGCGATCGTTTCGCTTGCTATCAATCGCGCTGAAGTCGGCCATGATGTAGTACGCGCCATCCGGCGCGATGCATGAGAACCCCGTGTTGGCGAGGGCTGCCATCATCACGTCGCGGCGTTGTTTATACGCGCGCTGCAGGTTGTTGTAGTAATCGGCGTCGAACGCCATGCCGACTGCACCGGCAGCCTGTAGCGGTGCTGGAGCTCCGACCGTGAGGAAATCGTGGACCTTGCGAATTGCGCCGCTCAATTCTCGCGGTGCGATAGCATAACCCAATCGCCATCCAGTGCACGAGAAAGTCTTCGACAGTCCCGAAATCGTCACGGTGCGCTCGCGCATGCCTGGCCACGTCGCGATGGAATGGTGATGGCCGGCGTAGATCAAATGCTCATAGATCTCATCAGTGAATACCAGCAAGTTGTGCCGCTGTGCGAGTTCTGCGATCGCGGCAATCTCTGCGCGTGTGAAGACTTTGCCGGTCGGGTTGTGCGGAGTATTGAGGATCAGCGCGCGTGTGCGGGGCGTAATTGCGGAGGCCAGTCGTTCGATATCCAGATCCCATTTTGGAGCGATAAGCGGAACGAAGACTGGCTTGGCGCCGGCAAGTACTGCGTCGGGGCCATAGTTCTCGTAAAAAGGTTCGAGGATGATCACTTCGTCGCCCGGATTGACGAAAGCCATGAACGTGGCCGCCATCGCTTCAGTTGCGCCACAGGTCACAGTGATCTCGGTATCTGGATCCACCGTAAGTCCGTACCATCGTCGGTATTTTTCGGCGATTGCGATCCGCAGTGCGGGCGACCCCCATGTGATCGCGTATTGATTGACGTCGCCGTGGATTGCCGCGCACGCAGCATCCTTCATCGGCGCCGGCATCGGGAAGTCGGGGAAACCCTGCGCCAGGTTGACGGCTCCTGTGCGGTGCGCCACCCGTGTCATCTCGCGGATCACCGACTCATTGAACGTGCTAGTTCGCTGTGCTGTTCTGGTCATGATCAGTTGAGTCAGTCGGCTTGAGTCTGCGCGCTCAGGAAGGAATCAGATTGTCTAGCGTGCGGCGATTCGTGCAAGCGCCTGCCGAATGAGCTCCGTGGCGC
>JBDTAZ010000178.1:0-5479 GCA_039924325.1 Gemmatimonadaceae bacterium | reverse complement strand
GCGCCTCCCTGTACGGGAACACCGACTATGCCTGAACCGCTGGACGCGAGTAGATGATCGTTGTCGCTCCACTGAATCGGAGCAAAGGGAGCGAGCATCTGGGTACTGTCAGCGAGCGTAGAGACCTGTCCGCCGGCGAGCGAAACAATTCGGATCGAGCGGTTTGCGACGAAGGCAACTCGTCGTCCGTCAGGCGAGATTGTCGGGAATCGGGCGCTGTCTGTGCCAAAGATTGGGTGCGGTTCCAGCGTGTTCGCATCGCGCATCCAGAGCTGCGAACCATTGCGTCCCCGTGCGGCGAAGATCAACCGGGATCCGGTGGGCGAAATCGCAATCGGGCCAACGGGTAGTGTAGAATCGGAGATTGCGATGGTTGTGAGCCAACTGGTCGCGTTGGCACGCAGTCCACGCGCGGTCGTCAGTGCCACGCGGCCCCAACCCCAGAGCGCCGCAATAACGGCGACAGCTGCGACCACGTATGCGACAATTGCTGACCGGCTTCGTCGCGGTTGTCCCGTCCAGGTAACGCCGTTGGCGGAGTATGCGATGGGGGTTGTAAGCGCGGAGGAAAACTCTGCCGCCGTGGCGAAGCGATCGGCCGGCACCTTTTCTAGCGCGGTCCGAACAGCCGCCTCGATGTACGGTGGCACGCGTTTGCGCACCGAGGAGAGCGGATTGGGCTCTTCGGTTATCACCTTCGCGATGATCGCTTGCGCGGCTGGCCCGGTAAACGGCGGCGTCCCCGCGAGCATCTCGTACGTCACCGCGCCGAGTGAATAGATGTCACTACGCGCATCGATGTTCGGTTCACCGATCGCCTGCTCGGGGGACATGTACTCCGGAGTTCCGAGCGACAGGCCGGCCTGTGTCATTCGCGATGAACTTGCCTGTTGCAGCGCGAGAGCGATTCCAAAATCAGCGACCAGCGCGTGGCCATCCTGGAGAAGGATGTTCTCGGGTTTCACATCGCGATGCACGATGCCGCGATGGTGCGCGTAGTCGAGTGCGCTCGCAGATTCCGCAGCGATGCGGACGGCATCTGCGATCGGGAGTTGACGTTCGCGCTCGAGCCTTCCGCGCAATGTCTCACCATCTACGTACGGCATCACGTAGAACAGCTGGTCGTCTGCACTGCCGCTGTCGAACAACGGGAGGATATGCGGATGCTGCAGGCTGGCGGTAAGAGTGATTTCCTTCAGGAACCGTTCTGCGCCAAGTATTGCGGTCAGCTCCGCATGGAGCACCTTGATGGCGACTTTGCGGCTATGCCGGACGTCCTCGGCGAGGTAAACCGTCGCCATCCCGCCGCGCCCCAGCTCGCGGAGAATCGTGTAGCGGCCTGCTAGCGCCCGGGCGAGAGGGGAATCGGTCGGAGTCACGCTGCTAATAATGCAACCGCTGGGGACGCTTGACCATTAGTGCGGTCACTTTTCGGATGCGTGACTTGCAACCCGACTGGAAACCGATCGAGCGCCAGCGCGAGACCGACCGGCCGACCGATTGAGGACCTCATCCAGGCATTAAAGCGTAGTTACGCCATCAAATCAGGTGACGCAACCCCGCCGTTCTCTTCAAGCTTCTGCATCACCTGCTGGTGCAACCAGATATTCATCGTGGCGGTATCGCTCGTATCGCCCGTGTACCCGAGCTCGGCAGCGAGTGCACGTCGCTGTGGGAGGCTGTTGTCCAAGCCGAGCATCGCCATCAGATCGACGATCGACGACTGCCAGTTCACCGGGTGATTATACTGTTTGGCCATTTCGCCAAGTATCGCTTCAACGTCGGCCTGTGACATCGGAGCGGGTGCTGAGGCCGGTGCTGCTGCCGGCGTAGTTGAGGCGTCCGTCGCCACCGGAGAAGCGGCGGGCGTGTCGTGGCCGAATACCTTAGACATGATTGTTCCGAGAATGCTCATGCAATATCCTGAGATTGAGGAGCGGCCGCGGTGGGCTCGGCGTGTCCGTAGTCCGCGTGGCCGCTAACGGCAAGTGGGTGTCAGGATGGCAAGTAACGAGCCGCGGGCGATTGGCGTCGGGGCTGTTACTGTTCCGCTTCGGTCGACCGCACGATCGCAGGTGTGCGCGTACAAGCTCCATCAGCAGCGAAGACAAGTCGTCACTCCCGCGAAAGCTGGAATCCACGTTGTAGTTGGTGCAACAAGTTGGAAGTGTAGCTGTGCGAAAAATGGATCCCCGCTTTCGCGGGGATGACGGGTGGGTGCGGGGATGACGGGTGGGTGCGGGGATGACGGTGGGGTGCGGGGATGACGGTGGGGGCGGAGGTGACCGTCGGGCTCTGGCTAACCCTTCGCCTTCCCCTGTCCGTAGTACGCCGCCGGTCCGTGCTTCCGCATGAAGTGCTTTTCTAATAGCTCCGCCGGAAGCGGCGCGGCCTCGGCGTTCAACGCGATCGTCCCGTACGCCATGAACGCGATCTCTTCGAGAAGATCGGCAATTTCCACCGCGGCGCGCACTGTCTCTCCCCAACAGAAACTCGCATGCCCCGCAACAAGTACAGCGGGCATCCGTAGCGGATCGATCCCTTTGAAGCGACGGACGATCTCGCGACCGGTGTTCGCTTCGTACTCCGCCTGAATATCCTGCACCTTCAGATGAGTCGTTACCGGAATCGACCCGTGAAAATAATCCGCGTGCGTCGTACCGAAGCACGGGATCTCACGCTGCGACTGCGCCCACAGCGTTGCGTAACGCGAATGCGTGTGCACAACCCCGCCGATTTTTTCGAACGCACGGTATAACTCGAGGTGCGTGGCCAGATCCGAAGACGGCCGCAGCGTCCCCTCGACGATCTTCCCCGCAAGATCGACAATCACCATGTCCGCTGGTGTCATCGCTGCATACGGCACGCCGCTCGGCTTGATCAGCACGACGCCAGCATCACGATCGATCGCGCTCGCGTTGCCGAATGTGAATCGCGCAAGTCCGCGATTCGCGAGATCCTTGTTCGCGTCGCATACCTCAACTCGCAGCTTCGACACCGCGTCACCGGTGCGCGTCATACGATCCCCGCGCGCTGTTTCGCGCGCTGAATGATTGCCGTCATCACGTCGCGATGCTTGGTGAAGGTGTCATCCACGACTTGCAATGTTGGAATGCTCCTCGGGGATAACGACAGCGTCTCAGCATTGAAGTGGCCGAAGCCGGACTCGTGTACGCCGCTGCTGCCACGACCCGGTGCGGGGCTGCTCAGGTGCTGATACGCGTGGCTGTACTTGGACCACAGCGGCCCCAGCCCAACCTGAAACATCGGAATGAAGCCGTGCAACGCGTCGTACGGCATCTCGCCCACGCACGCGACCTGCGGATATTTTGTGCGCAAATTCTCGACCATGCGTCGCGTTCCTTCGTGCATGTCACCATTGGTGCTGTTCACATGGCCACCGACAATGTCCAGAAAATACGCATCGATATTGTACGTGGATATCATGTCTGCGATCCGTCCCTCGAGATGCTCGCGCCACGCATCCGCGCCCAAGTTCATGTAGGCGAGCCAGCCATCACCGTGCCGGTCGTTGTTCCAGTCCACCCAGTCAAGATTGTAAACGTTCCCATCGATCTTCCTCGTGACCGCGCCCGCGATACTCGGCCAGCTCGCCAGTTTAGTGTTAGCCGCATTGGTGCCATACATCGGCATCATCTTGAATCCGAGTTTGTGTCCTTCGTCGATCAGCTTGCGGAACCCCGATTCGCCACCCATGCGTTCGGACACTTTGTAAGTTGGATAATCCCAGTAGTAGCGACCGTCCCACGCCGGTAGAAACACCATCACGCGATCGCCGGGAATCTGCGTTGCGATCCAGCGCAGAATATCGAGCTGCTTCGCGAAGTCGTTGAACATATAACCGGTGTAGTGCATCCCGTGCAGCGTCGTCACCATTGCGAGGTTGCGCATCCACGCGGGGACATCGGTGCGCGTCTCCCACGATTTCAGACTGAACGCCTTTTCGATATGTTGCATGTGGATCGCGGTCGCGGCCTGTTCATTTGCGACGCGACCGAGCCGCCATGCTGGCACTGTGACGCGTTTATCTTCGCGCCAGCCGTCGTGCTCGTAAACAGCCTCCACGCGATAGCTCGTATCACCCGGCGCCAGATAGTAGCGCTTGGGCCGCATTTGATCGTCCAGCGACGAAATGTAAAACACGTCGTTCGGAGTCTGAATCATGAGCAACGGCGTTGCCATGCTTCCGCCGGGCCCGTTCAGATCGCCGGCACCAAAGGCGTAGCCCGCGAGCAACTCGTTGTCGCGCGGATCGTTGAATCCGCCCCCACCGAGTGAAACGTGACCGCGCGGAACACTACGGATAATTGTCGAGACGGATTTCACCGGTCGATCCATCTCCACCACTGCATCCCATTCTATAGCAGTGCCGTTTCGACGAAGCGACGCCGTAAGTCGACCTGGTGCAGTTTCCTGCCCACCGGCCCAGACGAACCGATCGCACGTGATTGTCAGCGCATCGCCGTTTACAGTGGCCTTCAATGCACTGCGGTCGAGCCCGTACGTGTTCTCGCTCGTGAAGACTAGAAATCCGAAGGTGTAATCGCCGAAGGCGACCGACGGCTCGGGGAAGTCGAAGCTGAATTTCTGGAATCCGTTGCCCCGGGGCGGAATGAATATCTCGCTCGTGGAGACCAGATCAACGATGGTTCCCGGCGCGTAGGTGGCGATCGTGGCACCGACTCGGAGACCGGCCCCCTCAAGATTGGCGATAGACGCCGGCAGACGGATCGTCTCGGGCGAGACCATGGCGCCGGCGCCTACCAGCCCCATCGTCTTCAGCCACTCTCGGCGGGAGAATGAATCGCTCATGAGCCCAAACGCCGCATGGAAACCTGCTTGGAATGGTTGTCCGACACGGCCCGCCCGCGTCATGTTTGGTATACTATATCCGACGGAAGAATCGTGCGCCAGAAGCATCGCGCAGACGAACCACCAGGAGCATGGCATGACGCTGTCCCGCCGCAATGTTCTGAAGCTCGGCATCGGTGCCGGCGCTGTCTCGCTACTCGACTCCATGACGCTCGGAGTAGCGGGAGCGGAATCCGCGCCGCCGATGACCGCGCTTCTAAACTCTCCCAAGCACCAGATTCTCGCGGCGCGACCGCTTCCACTCTGCGATGTTCGACTAACTGGCGGCCCACTCAAGCAAGCGCAGGAGGCCGATATCAAGTACCTGCTGGAGCTCGAGCCCGATCGCATGCTGGCGTACTATCGATCCAACGCTGGACTCGCTCAGAGAGCCAAGCCGTACGGTGGATGGGATGGCGGCGGACGCAATCTGACTGGCCACATCGCCGGTCACTATCTCTCCGCCATTAGCGCAATGTGGGCCGCTACCGGCGACAAGCGCTTCAAGGATCGCACGGATTACATCGTTTCGGAATTCAAGCTGGTGCAGGACAAGCAGGGTGACGGATACCTCTGCGCGCTCGAAGGCGGCAGAAAGTGTTTCAAC